>DAOVLG010000287.1 GCA_030631385.1 Candidatus Coatesiibacteriota bacterium
ATCCGCAGGCCGCGGGCGTCGGTGTTGGGGTAGCGGAAACTGCCGGTGTCGGTGTCTATGGCGGCGTAGATCCCCTCGGCGGCGGGGATGTCCACCGGCCAACCGAGGTGTCCGAGAAGCTCGTAGACCAGCACCCCGCTGGCGGCGGCCTCGGGATCAACGAGGTTGACCCCGCCGAAGGGGACGACGCCGGTGTGGTGATCGAGGTGGATGGTCGCTTCCTTTCGGGCGAGAATCCGCTTGTGTTCCGAACCCAACCGCCACGGGTCGCTACAGTCAACCACCAGAACTACGTCGGCCTGGTCGGCGAACCCCGGGTCTCGGGAGAAAAACCCGGTCCCGGCCAGGAAACGGTAGGGCGCCGGGACGGGATCGGCGCAGTAACAGACGACCTCCCTGCCTTGGACCGCGGCGAGGTGGGCCAGGGCGGCGGTACTGCCGACGGCGTCGCCGTCGGGATTGAGGTGGATGGCCAGGAGCAGGCGGCGGGCGCCCTCGATCAGCGCCACGGCCTCGGCGAACTGGAGCACCCGTCCGCTACCCATCGCCCGGCTCCTCGGGGTTCCGGAGCAGGCGGGAGACACGCTCACCCCGCCGTAAATCCCTATCGAAGAGGAAGCGTAGCTCCGGGGTGTTGCGCAGGTTCAACCTCCAGGCCAACCCCCGGCGCAGATACCCCGAGGCGTGGTGGAGAGCCTTGATGGCCCGGTCGGCGTCGGACTCATCACCGAAGGCGTCCAGGTAAACCTTGGCATGGAGGAGATCCACCGAGAGGACCACCTCGGTGACGGCGACGCCCTTGACCCGTGTGTCACGCATCCCGGTGATGAGGTCGGACAGGGCGCTGCGGATGAGGCGGCCCACCTGGATCGTGCGTTTACTCAAAGGTTACCCTCCCGCCGAGTCGAGCCAAACAGTATAGCACGCTTGTAGCACCAAATGAAACAGGGGTTTAACCGAGCGAAGCGAGCTATGCCTCTGGCAAAACCCCTTGTCTTGAATGGCGAACGGTCTTGACGGCGGCTCTGGTTTGGTGTATCATCAATGAGAGGTACTTGACGTAAAAAACGCCATGGTTTCACCCCGCCAAATCTTCCTTCCCCTCTGCGGCTGTCGACCGGCGGACCGGTCGGCCGTTCGTTAGCCGCCGCCGCCCGCCGCCCTTACGACACCCCATCCTTTCAGGATTCTTAAACGACGAAATAACGAGGTGAGCCATGGTCACCCCGCTGAGACTCTACGATACCTACTCGAGGCAGCTCCGCGAATTTCCCCCCTCCGACAGCCCGGCTCGTAAGAACCTCGAGACGCCCATCACCTACTACACCTGCGGCCCCACGGTTTACGATTACGCCCACATCGGCAACTTCCGCGCCTACATCTTCGAGGACCAGGTGGTGCGGGCGTTGGAGTACCTGGGCTGGACGGTAAAACAGGTGATGAACCTCACCGATGTGGACGACAAGACCATCCACGGTGCCAACCCGAAGGGGGAGTCCGTCCCCGCTGTGGAGATGCTCGGACGCCTCGGCGCCTACACTGCGCCCCACATCGAGGCCTTCTTCGAGGACACCGACTCCCTGAACATCCGGCGGGCGGCGGTCTATCCCCGGGCCACCGAACATATTCCCGAGATGGTCCGCCTGATCGGCGCCCTGATCGAAAACGGCTACGCCTACGAGGGGGACGACGGGAGCTGGTATTTTTCCATCAAGAAGTTCAGCCGCTACGGCTACCTTTCCGGGATTAAGATTGAGGACGTGCGGTTGGGGGCGCGGGTCTCCGCCGACGAGTACGAGAAGGAGGACGCCCGCGATTTCGCCCTGTGGAAGAAGGCGCGCCCCGGCGAGCCGGCCTGGGACCCGAAGGAGTTCGACTCGGGCTCGCCTCTCCCCGTAGGCCGCCCCGGATGGCACATCGAGTGCTCGGCCATGTCCATGAAACACCTGGGCGAGACCATTGACGCCCACTCCGGCGGACACGACAACATCTTCCCTCACCACGAGAACGAGATCGCTCAGAGCGAGGGGGCCACGGGGAAGAGGTTCGTCCGCCACTGGATCCACTGCGGCTACCTGCTCGTGGACGGGGAGAAGATGTCCAAGTCCAAGGGCAACTACTTTCGCCTGCGCGACGTGCTCCAGCGGGGTTACAACCCCCTGGCCATCCGGCTGCTCCTGCTCTCGACCCATTACCGCAAACCGCTCAACTTCACCTTCGAGGGGTTGAAAGGCGCTGAAAAGAACCTCAAACAGTTGCAAGCCTTCTTGAGGCGGCTGGAGAGGGAGAGGACAACCGTTGCTGAGGGCCCCAAGTCACTTGGGATAGGCATGGGCGGCGCAGGGGTGGCTATCAATCAGGCCAAAGATGAGTTTGCCAAGGCGCTCACCGAGGACCTCAATATCGCCAAAGCCCTGGCTGCCATTTTCGAGATGACTCGAGTTGTTAATACGATGCTCGACGATGGGATGGTTCTTCAGGAAGAGATGGAGCAGGCTTCCGAGGCGCTTTTGGGGTTCGACCACGTGCTGGGGCTGAAACTCGACGAGGTGAGGGAGGGGGAAGGTGTTGACGCCGCGTTCGTCGAGACCAAACTCGCCGAGCGCGCCAAGGCGAAGAAGGCGAAGGATTACGCCCGGGCCGACGCGATACGCGACGAGCTGGCCGCGCTGGGCGTCATCGTCGAGGACACCCCCCAGGGGACGAAGTGGTTCTACGCTAAGTAGATTAAGGGGGGCATAAGCTGTTTGTTGGTGGCTGGTAACGGCGTGTATTTGTTGTAGCTGCGTCGGTTGTGGGTATGTTAACGTAGGGGCGGGTCTGGTGACCCTCCCGCGGGCGGTCACGGAGGGCCGCTCCTAGGTTTACCCCCTCACCCTAACCCGTGGGCGACTGCTCCTCCCCAGAGGGTCGAGGGGACTTAAGGTAAGTTCAGCTAATAGCTACCCTCTCCCTATGGGAGAGGGGCCGGAGGTGAGGGCTGCCTTGGATAAATTGCGGCGGGGTTGGGAAACCCCGCCCTACAGTTTGGGTGCGCTCGCGGAGATGATGATCGAACGGATTAAACCCCTCCTCGCGGAGCAGCGATCCAACGCACTGCGTTGGTTGAAATCCCTTGTCTTTAGGGCTGAGGGGAAGGCGCTTACTCTAAACGATCCAAACGGGCTAAACTACCTGTAGAAAACACTCCTCGGCCGGTCTGAAATAAGCAGGTGATCCCGGATGATTGCAACACAATATACACGGTAATTACGGTTTTTCAATCGGAAAACGAATGCTATAATCTTTTCATTC
>DAOVLG010000308.1 GCA_030631385.1 Candidatus Coatesiibacteriota bacterium
AACGCGATCCCCCACCGGGACATGCGCTGGCTGAAGCAGAGGGAGTGGAACCTCCAGGATCTCCGGATGGTTCACGGGGTCGGGAAGATCCATCTCGGCCTCACCGATGGGGTTTCGGTTGCGACGGCCCAGGTGACGGAACGCCTGTTCTGGACGAACGAGGAAATCCCGGAGATCCGTCTCATCGAGGACGCGATCTGGCAGGTGATGCGGTTCATCGAGGGAGGACGGTACGAGATCCTCTTCGACCTCCGGGGAGTGGCCGCGTTGCAGAAGGGGATTGAGGAGAAGACTGGCGCGGCGAAGGACCTCTTCAGCCTCGGGGCCCCGGCCCAGGAGGTGAACCGGGCCCTCGCCCTCGGGCTGGAGCCGTGGGATGGATGGGACGTTTCCTACCTGCCGATGGGCCTGATTCCTGCCGGAACCGAACCCCTCCCCCCGGAAGAGGGCGCCCGGGGTCTCCGACCCGTGGGGAGACAGAACGGTCTACCCCCTCCCCCGCGGCGACCAACGGACCGGGTCACGAAGAGGCAGGAGGCGCGGCGCCGTCTCCTCCCGGACGGGATTTCCGGGGGGCCCCGGGTCAAGATTTGGCCGACGCCGAAGAACGGAAACGGGAAGACGGGGCTCGCGGCCCAGGCAAAGGCCGTCGCCGAGTTTATCGAACTGGCGAAAAGCGCTGGCGTGAAGGGGCCCTTGATCGTACCGGACGCGGCCCTCGAGACTCCAGCCCCGGATCCAGCCTACCCGTTCACGGCGGAGGAGGACAAAGCCTACGCCGAGAAGTTCCTCCAGGTCGTTTACAAGAACGATGAGGAGGAGTTCGCGGGCAAGTATTCGTCCTGGAACATGGACCATCGGGTCCAGACGCTTCGGAACTTCAAGGAGGCGACGGATTGGGAGGGGGACCCGACCAGGACGGTCACGTTGCCGCCGGAGCTGAAGAAGGCCGTCGACGACCTCGAGCCGAAGGTGTTCGAGTCGGACATCACGGATCTTCTTCTGAACCTCCACGAAGGGGTCTCAAACAGAGTGTTGTCGCTGGACGACAACCTCCTGGACCGGATCCTGAAGCAGGCCGATTTCGATCCCGAGGCGATCCTCCCGGACCCGATCGAGTGGGGTGAGAAGCTTGGAGACGCGACGAGGGCGGCCTACGAGTCCTCCCTCCTCACGGGCGCCTTGGCAAGGGCCGGGGATCTCGGGACGGCCCCCCAGATCGCCGCGATCCGGGTCGACCTGGCCCGCTGGATCGACGAGGTCTGCACGGACAAGATCAAGCTTATCTCCCCCCGGCTCAACCTCGCGCTGAAGCGGAGCCTGGTGGAGGGAATCCTCGAGGGGGAGACCGTCGACCAGCTCGCGACCCGGATCAAGCGGATTCACAACAGGTCCGGTAACCGGGCCGCGACGATCGCGCGGACGGAGGTGGGGAAGGCCGGCGAGTTCGGGGCGTACAGGGAGAGCACGGAGTCGGGCTTGGTCGAGGGCCACTGGTGGGTGCCGGGAGGAGAGAACATCCGCGATTCTCACGCGGCGATGCGGGGCCAGTATGCTATCCTCGGGACGAACTTCACCACCGGGAAGGGGAATTCACTTATGCATCCCCACGATCCGCAGGGGGTGGCAAGCGAGGTGATAAACTGCAAATGCGTTCTGCGGCCGAGACTCAAGCCGTAGCGAGAGGAGGAACCATGTCTCTGATTTGGTTGAAGGCGATGGTCACGGAGAAGGGGGTAAACCTCGAGGAGAGGACCGTCGAAGGGATGGCCTCGACAAGTCAGCCCGACATGATCGGGGACGTGATTCTTCGGACCGCGTGGCGGAAATCCCTCGCCCGATGGAAGAAGCGGGGATCCATCCCGAAGTTCCTGGCCTACCACATGCACCGGCTCCTGACCGGGCACTCCCCGGTCCTCGGGCCGATGCTGAAGCTGAAGATCGTCCCGGAGGGTCTTCTCCTCAAGGCAGAGTTTGCGGAGACGGACCTCGGGAACGAGCATCTGCATCTCTACGGGATCGGGGCCATGGACTATTTCTCCGTCGGCTTCCAGATCGTCGCCGGGGGATCCACCATGGATCCAGAAGAGGTTCGGCGCCTGCTCCGGGAAAACGGAATTCAGGCAAAGGTGCCGGACGAGGTGGATCGGATCATCACGGAGGCGGAGCTCCTCGAGGTGTCGTGCGTTGTGATCGGGGCGAACCTGGGGGCCCTGGTCACGGCCTCTTCAGCGGAGGCGGAACTGCGCGAAATCCTCGGGGAGGAAAAGGCGAAGGATCGCTCCGAATCGAAGGAGAACAAGGTGCTTCGTTCGACGTACGCGAAGCGGATCCTCGAACGGCTCGAGCTCTGCGCGAGCATCATCCCGGACGGCTCCGGGAAGGCGATTTACGAGGACGAGGAGAAGCTCCTGCCGGAGAAGCCAGCCGAGTTCAACGGGATCTGGACACCGGCGGGAATCGACGACAAGGCGCACCCGCTCGCCGATGTGGTGGACGATCCGGATGGTGCCGAGGAACTTCCCCCCGCGAAGACCCCGGGGAAGAACTTGGCTGAGGAGGCATCGGTCGAGGAAGAGGGGATCGACGAGCTCGTTCATCCGAAGCTCCTCCTGCTTCCCGAACTCCCCGAGGATGGAACAGTCACGGAGGAACAGTTGGCAGTGGCCGAGAAAAGATTGGCCCTGGCCACGGAGTCGGAGGCGACGGTCGAGGACCCCCTCCTGGTGATCAAGCGGGTGATCCCGTACAAGGACCGCGGTTACGTCGAGAACGAGGCCACGGCCTGGAGCGCGAGCGCGGAGGTTCGAGCCGCTTCGGTCGAAGACCTCATGAAGATGTCCTCCTGGGTGGACGCCGAACACGACGACACCAAGGGGGCGTACAAGCTTCCCCATCACCGGCAGTCCGATTTCAAGGCGATCTGGCGCGGCGTTGCCGCGGCGATGGGCGCGCTCCTCGGCGCGAGGGGCGGCGTCGATATCCCCTCCGGGGACCGCCGGGGAACATTCAACCATCTGAAAAAGCACTACATCCACTGGGA
>DAOVLG010000506.1 GCA_030631385.1 Candidatus Coatesiibacteriota bacterium
CCAGACGAAGTCGTCGCCCATCTCGTAGCCCCTCAGATTCGCCAAACAGCCGTCTACGGTGCAGATGATCTCTTCAAAGGGCGGCAACTGAATATCCGCGGTGAATGTGCAAATCACATCAAGCGGATCGGTGTCATCAATATCAAGCGTTCCGGGTACATCACCTAGATCATCCCTGCCGACCTCGACCGCCGACGATGTATTTAAACTTCCGGCAAGCCTGTCACGTTCCGCCACCGTAAACACGATAGTCGAGGTATCCACACCGGACCAAACGGTTTTACAATGGAAGATGATTAACGCCTCCACCGGCACATCTTTTTCTCCGTCACCGGGATCAATCTCATCCACGTATGGTGGATTGCTGCTCTCCATCAGTCCCTGGATGACGTTGTTAAAAAGAATCCAGCCGTCGCCGACCCAGTAGTGGGTGTCGCCGGGGTACATGTTGACGCCCGCGCAGTTGTAGTCCTCGTTGACGGCGCAGTAGATGGTGCCACTCGTGTTGTCGGCAACCCAGGTGGCCGTGTCCTCCTTTTCCACATAATACCAGAAGTAGATATCTGTAATAGAGTCAACGCCGTCCATGAACTCGTGGGTGTCGTCGTAGTCGCCTAAATTGGTATACAGAAAGACGATGCTGTAGCCTCAGAATGTGTCGCCGGTCCAGGTCCAGGTGGTGTCTTCGGCGTCCACGTCGGTGACGTGCAGGAGCGTGCCGGGGCCGCCGCCCTCGTAGGCGTAGAACTCGACCAGGATACCCGCCGGCAGGGGACCGTTGTACGCCGCCCATGCCTTCACCCGATCAATTACCCACTCGCCGTCCGTGTGGAAGTCGTCGGCCACCTTCCAGGAAAAAACCTCCACCGAGCACATACCGAAGACGAGGAGGTCGTAGTCGTAGGTCTGATCGTCGTAAAGCGGACATTGAAGAACGTTGCCTTCCGGCGTGTTCGGGTACAGAACCGCCCCGAGCGCCAAGGCGCAGGTAATAAATAGGTACAACGTCACCCATGGCCCTCTCATCCCTACCACCTTGGAAGGAGAGCGGTCCTACACTTTAATTTAGCACCATTCTCCCCGCTGTGCAAGTTGGATGGCAGGCGACGAAAAAACCGCGTCAATTCTACGCGGTTTTTCCATTGGTGGAATGGAAAACCCTACCGGCTCAGAACACGGCCTTGATCGCCCCCCAGCTTGAAGCTGGACACGGCTCCGCGAGGAGAGGTCAACGACAATCGTTGTCGCTCCCCGCGAGCGTTACCTTAGAACTCCGCCTTGATGGCGCCCCAGGTGGTGGTGTAAACAGCAACCTCAGTGTCGAAGGTCCAGACGAAGTCGTCGCCCATCTCGTAGCCGTATAAATCGGCCAAACATCCATCAACTGTGCACCACATTTCCGCTACCGGAAGGTCTGCATCGGGGGTGAAGGTGCAAATTACATCGTTTAGATCGTCGTCATCAATGTCGAGAGTTCCCGTGATTTCTTCGGTCGA
>DAOVLG010000264.1 GCA_030631385.1 Candidatus Coatesiibacteriota bacterium
CCTCGGCCATTGAAGCAGACACCAGCAGTAGGACAAGTATCAAAAACAGCCTTTTCATGACATCTTCTTAAAGGATACAAAGCGCCTGACGGTAATATAGATCAAAAGGATAAACGCGTCAAGGGCCGCCTCCCGGCGACCCCTTCTTTTTACTCTCGGTGGCCATAGGGGCGGACGAGAACACCCGCCCGAAATGCCACAAAATCCCCTCGCCCCCCTCCGGGGAGAGAGGGTCAGAGTGGGGGGGACGACTACCGCGCGACGACGAGACGCCGGTGGGAACGCTTGAAGCGAGATGCAGGTCTGGTGCTCCATTGAGGAAGAAGCCGGTCTGATTAGCGGTTAACTTCTGCATCGCTTTTCGTGCATAGATGGAAACCAACGGTGTTTTTGACTCCGTAAAGCTCAATCTCCGCCGGAGAAAGTTCGGCGGCGTAATCAATAAAGCGCACCGTAAAGCCGGATTCCTCCAGTCTTTCCTGAAAATCACTTCCATAGACGCGGACGTGATCCCACTGGCCAAAGTGCTTCTTCCGCTCTGCGCGGGAGACTATGGAAAAGTCCTCGTAGGTCGCTCCCCGCTGCGGATAGTGGGGCACCTGGATCAATGCCCAGCCGTCCGATTTCAGCACTCGATGCATCTCTCGCATGGCCTTGCGATCATCGGGAATGTGTTCGAGGACGTGGAAACAGATTATCACATCCAAGCTCTCCGACGGATCGGGCAGGGCGGTGAGGTCGTCGTTGCGGTCGGCGTAGGTTCTGTTCAGATCGAGATTCTGATAATCCAGATTCGGCATACTGTGGAAGATGCGATGCTCGGGCAACAGGGCGCCAACCTGGAGTACGCGGGCGGGTTCCTGAAAGAGCTCTGTTTCTCGGCGCAGGTAGAGCAACAGCAGGCGGTGCCTTCGCCCCGCGCCGCAGCGACAGAAAAAATCCAACCCTCGGTGTATGAAGCGACGAAGGTGCGCTCCGCAGACCGGACACTCCACGTTATTGCCGTGCAGGAAGAATCCGCGAAATTTGTAATACACACGACTCAGATGAGGTGACAGGCGTTGAGAAATCAGGCGTTTGATAAACTCTCTCATTTATTACCGCCAGCAGGTTAGGCCGGTGGCCTCGTCGGGCAGACGCTCCAGCCACGGGCCGGTGAACACGTTCCCGCCGTAGGGCAGGGGGCCGGCGCCAGGACGGCGAGCGTCAATATAACCGCTGCGTAGCGCATCGTCAACCTCCGGTTTCATCCGGGGTTATCTTAGCACACGGAAAGTTGCATGTGAGAACGGCGCGGGTGACCGTAGCCTCACCATAAAAGATACACCCGCCGTGCGCCTGAATGTAGGGCGGGGACTCCGTATCCCGCCTTTTAATGAGGAAGCCCTCACCCTGCCCGTGGGCGAATGCTCCTCCCACAGGGAGAGGGAAACGGTTACCGATCCTCATCCCGGCCCTCTGCCATATGTAGGGCGGCCCCGTAGGATGAATATCCTCTGCGGGCCGCCGTTTATTAGGGCGGGGTGATGTAGGGTCGCCCCTGGAGCGGGCGACCGCGTGATTAAATCGGAGGGGGGTTATCTTACCGCGTGACGACGAGACGCCGGTGAGCCCGGCCCGAATCTGTGTCCAGGAAAACGAGGTACACGCCGGAGGGTACTCCGGAGGCATCCCAGGATACCTCATGCCGACCGGCGGTGAGATCGGAATCTAAGAGTATCGCCACCCGCCGACCGGAAAGGTCGTAGACGATGAGGCTCACCCCGCCGTCGTGCGGCAGGTTGTAGCTGATGGTGGCGGCCATTGTAACGGGGTTGGGATAGGGAGCGAAGAGGGCAAGCTCATCCACGGGTGGTACGCACTCCACCTCCACCGGGCCGAACTCACGGAAGAGGGCGTCGTCGGTGTAAACCCGCAGGTAGTACCGGTAGGTCTGCTCGGGTATTACATTGGCGTCCAGGTATGCCCCGGTTAGCGGCAGGAAATCCTCGTTCAAAGAGCCGCTTCCCGCCGTATTCCCCGACGAGCGCCGCAGGGTCACACCGCGCCCGTTTTCCACGTCCCAGCGGACCAGCACGCCCTCGTCAATCGCCTCGGCGGTGAACGAGAGGGGCGTGAGGTCCTCCGCCGGGTCCAGGTAGGCGGCGTAGATATCGCAGTCGCCCCAGCACCCGCCCTGGTTAACGGACTGTGACACGCTGGCCATGTAGCAGCCGTCCGGCGTGACGTCCACCGACAGAACCAACCCTCGGTTGTCAATCATGAACGCGGGCTCCTCGGGATCGGAAAAATTGAAGACCCACGTTTCGGGGGGGCCGGAGTCCGATATGCCCTTGGTGCCGACGACCACCCACTCCCCGTCGGCGGACAGCTCGATGTCTGTACAGTAGTTGTTGTCAAATACGTCCCTGTAGATCTCGCTCTCGTAAGTCCACACCGGCGTAGGATCGTCAATATCGAAGCCGGTGAGCACTATCTGGTTGGAATCATCTTGGGTCCAGCCGACGACGATGCGCTGGTTGTCCCGGGAGATGCCGCCCGCCATGGCTTGGTTGACACCCGGTAGATCGTAGCTCCAGAGGAGCTCGTACTCTTCACCGTTCCACTTGTGAACATTGATTGGAGAGAATCTTGCCGTATCTTTTACAATAACCGTACCATCCGGACTTGTCTTTTGCATCCAATGAGATCCGGGCCAATCCCAAGTGCCATCAAGCGTGCAGCTCTCCACATCGAGGAAGTAAACGATACCCCCGTTGCCGAAAATGCACTTGGACCCATCCGGGCTCAAAGTGTTCCGTCTGGGTCCCCCACCCCAGGGTCTAAGCGGGGAATCCTCATCCTCGAATACCTGAAACGGCTCTGGGGAGTTCGGGCCGAAAAAAAGCACAGCCAGTGAGTCGCCGTCACTGACCATAATTGACATGACCGAACCGTCGTCCGAACTGCATACGACGTTTCCATACCAGTCAAAGTGCGTAGAGGGCCAGTAACCGGCGGCGATGGCGTCGTAGGTCCAATCCGGCGTCCGTGACAGGGCGTGGAACTTGTATATCCTAAACGCATCCTCATAAGGATGAGCGCTGACGAAGCCGCCGTAGAAGATATCGGCGTCCCGGGCGGCGCACACAGCATACGACATTTGTCCGACCCAGTACTGCCAAGCGGGCTCGCCGTCACCGTTCATTTTGAACATCGAAAAGCCCAGAACATCCTCACTGCCTGTCCAGCCTCCGGCGAAGAGGTGTTGCGCGTCGTCGCCAATCTCGGCGTATCTGATCCAGTGTATGGGCGTGTTGTAATGCCAGAGCAGGCCGCAGTCCGGCAACGGGGGGAGGTAGTCGGCTTCGGTGAAGGCGTCGCCCGGAAGGAGTTGCCTTTCGGTGATGAGCGTGTAGTTCCCTACCTCGTCGTATCCCCAGTCCGTCCGCTGACCCAGCACCTCGGCCATTGAAGCAGACACCAGCAGTAGGACAAGTATCAAAAACAGCCTTTTCATGACATCTTCTTAAAGGATACAAAGCGCCTGACGGTAATATAGATCAAAAGGATAAACGCGTCAAGGGCCGCCTCCCGGCGACC
>DAOVLG010000174.1 GCA_030631385.1 Candidatus Coatesiibacteriota bacterium
CGACCGGTGGGTTTTAACTTTTAGTATCATCACCAATCATGCACAGTTGATATCGCACCATCTATTCTGGCCGTGGTGCGTGGATGTTTGTCATCCCGCCGCCGGATGATGGGGCGATGTGGCAGATGGCGGGAAGCTTGACTGCCATGTTACATGCCCGCGATGCAACTACCGTTACTAAAACCACTGAGGCGATGGCACAGATTTTTGCACAGCCGGGCCCGGCGGACTTCACCGAGGTTCATTTGCGCAAAAACTGTGCCACCGCCGGCGAGGGACACTTGAGCTTGACCGAAAAGGACGACGAGCGATGCTTGGCAGGGCGATTAAGGCCAACATCCTTGCGGACTCCAGCGCAGACAGTGATGCAACGGGGTCTACGGTTGTCCCTTATGGCGGACTCGAACGAAATTCCCGTCCGTTTATTAGTGGGATGGATTTCCGATTCAACCATCGCAATGACTCAAACGCGCTAAATTACTGCAGAAAACACTCCTCGGTTAGTCTAAAATTGACAGATAATCCATACTTGTAAAGAACAAATCCGGACTACCAGTCGAAGTAGCTGGTCCCGAACTCGATAATCTCGTTCTCCAGGATCGTTAGGATCGTCAGGGGCTTGTGGGCCTCGCCGTCGGCGTCAAAGCTGGTCTCACCGATGATGCCGGGGTAACGGCGAACCTGGAGCAACCTCTCCGCCAGATCCGGCCGGGAGACTGCCCCCGAATCCAGGGCCGTCGCGATAATCCCGAAGGTGTCGTATGCGTGAGCGGCGAGGTAGGAGGGGTCGGAGGCCCCGTGAGCCCGGTAGGCGATGATGAAGGACCGCACCTCGGGGCGCCGGCTCCTGGTAAAGATTGCGTCGCAGAAGATGGCGCCCTCCACGTACCGCAGCCCCATCCGCGTCACCGACTCGGCGTTCCAGCCGTTCCCGCCGATCAGCTCGGCCACGATACCGTAGTAGACCAGTTGGGCCGCCAGCTCGGTCAGGGTCGGCTGATGCCCCGGGATGAAGATGGCGTCCAACCCCAGCTTACGGAAAACCCTGCACTCGTCGGTGTAAGACTTGTCCTCCAGGGGATAGCTCTGCTCGACCACCACGGAGATGCCGTACCTGGGTGCGATGAGGTTGAACGCCTCGCGCATCCCCTCGCCGTAGGCCGTGTCCTCGTACAGGATGCCGAAGCGGTCCAGGTGGAGGCGCTCCGAGCAGAACTCGGCCAGGGTCTCGCACTGGTTTTCGTAGGTCAGGGCATTGCGGAAAGCGTATGAGGAGAGTGCGGCGAGATCAATCTCGGTGGCCGCCGGGGTGACCAGGGGAAGCTGGTACTCCTCGGCCCAGGGGATGCAGGCGCGGAAGGCGGTGGAGGAAAGGGGACCGATGACCACGATGGCCTGGGATTCCTCGGCCAGGCTCCGCAGAGCTCTGACCGCCCCCTCGGCGGTCCCCTGGCTGTCCGCGACCACCACCTCGAGCTTCCGGCTGTGTGCGGCGTTGTACTCCGCGGCGGCCACCTCCACCGCGCTGCGCACCTCGCGCCCGTAGGGAGCCATGTCCCCGGTGAGGGGAACCAGACAGCCGATCACCTTGGGCCGACGGGCCATGGTCTCGGTGACCTCGGCCAAAAGGGCGGGGGCCTTATCACGGAACTCGGTGGCCAGGGGGTGCTCGGTCAAACGGCGGAGGTGGAGCGCGGCGGTTTCCATGTCGCCCCGCTCGTAGGCCTCCAAACCGAGCGTGTAGAGAAGGTAGGCCCCCAGATAGGTATCCTCGAACTCGTCGAGAAGCTGTCGGCGTTTCTCCCGGTCCAGCACCTCGAAGTGCTCGATGAAGCCCTCCAGGGCCGTCTCGGCCAGACGGTTATCCGGATCGGCGGCGATCTTGGCCAAGGCGTAGGCAGCCTCGAAGTACCTCTCCTGTTGGCTCAGCGCCTTGGCGTAGAGGACGTGGGCGTCCTCGGCCAGCTCGTGGTGGGGAAACTCCTTTAAGAAATCGGCGAAATCGGCCTCGGCCTCGGCGAAGCGTCCCACCTTGAGTTTCGAGTAGGCGAGACGGTAGAGGGCGATGGGGTACAACCGGGTGTAGGAGTAGACGTCTACGACGGCCTGGAAACCCTGTATGGCGCCAGCGTAGTCCTTCTTCTCATAGGCCTCGTTTGCCCGCTCGAAGTGGTGACGGGCGCGGTCGGGAATGTCGGCGATGTCGGGCTGGCAAGCCCCGACGAGAAGGGCGAGGGCGACGACAAACAGTATGCCCGGCGGGCGTCTCAAGAGGGTTCCTCCGCGACAGACCTGCGAGGGTGCGGTTAAAGATGTAAAAAGGAATTATACCCCGATGCACCTGGAATGGTCAAAGGGGCTCCTCTTCCGACCGGTACAAAACGGCAGAGCCTTTTTGCGCTGCGTATCCACTTCTGGTAGACTATACCTCCTATCCTAAGGAGGGGCGGTGCCCAAGAAGCGCCTCGGCGAGCTGATGGTGGACATGAGGCTCGCCACTCGCAAACAGGTCCGGCGACTCCTGGAACGGCAGCGGTCCGTTGGAGGGCTTATCGGAACCCTGGCCGTCAACGAGGGCGTCATCAGCGAGCAGCAGCTCAAGCGGCTGTTGGCGGAGCAGGCCGGGGTGGAAGCGGTGCCCGAAGACTTCGAGTTATCCCCGGAGCTGGCCGAGCTCCTCCCCGTCCGCGAGGCCAAGAAGTACGGCGTCGTGCCCCTGAAGGAGGACCACCGCCGTCTGGCCATCGGCACCGCCGAGCCTCAGAACGTCCCCGTTCTCGACGAGCTGGCTTTTGTCACGGGCAAGGAGATCGTCCCCTACCTGATGCTCGAGATGGAGCTGGCCGACGCCCTGGACCTGGTTTACGCCGACGCCGTAAAAACGGCCACCCAACCTGACCGCCCGAACCGCCCACCTCCCCCTACCGCTCAAACGATACTCCAGGCACAACCGACCGTTGAACCGATGTTTAGGGGTTACACGCCGGGCGCCGAGAGCCCGGTGACGCGACTGGTGGCAGCGGCCCTGGACACGGGGGCCGAATTCATCCACCTCCAGGACACCGATGACAACCTCTACATCCGCCTCCGGCGAGCCGGGGTCCTGGAACCCGCCCCCTTTCAGCTTCCCACGGGCAGCCGGGCCCTCTTCAACCAGCTCAAGGTCCTGGCCGGACTGCCCACATCGGAGCGGAACAAACTGCTGAAGGGGCATTTCCGGTTGAACATAGACGGCAACGGGGTGTCGGTCTCGGCCACCTTCACCCCCACCGACCGTGGCGAGCGCACCGTCCTGCGCCTGGAAACCCACCGCACCGGCGTGCCCTCCTTCAAAGAGTTGGCGGTACCCGAGAAGCTGGCCACCCTTTTACGGGAGACCTCCGAGGGCCGTCACGGTCTGATCGTCCTGTCCGGCCCGCCCTTCTCGCGGAAAAAGGACCTGGCCTATGCCATCATGGCCAATCTCGATGGGAGGAGCCGAGCGATCCTCACCGTGGAGGAATACACCACCTTCAGCCTGGACGAACTGGACACGCTCCGGCCCCACCCCGAGGAGGGCATCACCTACACCAACGCCGTTGAAGCCGCCCTGGAACAGGACCCCGACGTACTCTTCGTGGACGAGCTCACCTCCGCCGAGGTGGCCAACGCCCTGATCGGCGCAAGTTACGCCCGGATACTGGTAATACTGCGCCTGTCCAGCTCGGGTATCCTCTCAGCCATTCTGGCCCTGAAGGAGGTGGGCAAGGAGCCCTTCCTCTTCGCCAGCTCCCTGGCCCTGGTGACGAGCCAGCGGGAGCTCCGCCGCCTCTGCCCACACTGTAAACGCCCCTACAAGGCCACCAAGGCGGTTCTCGAGAGCCTGCACATCGCCGCCACCCGTCCCTTCACCTTCTACGAAGCGCCGGGCTGCAAGGAGTGCCATCACACCGGTTCCTCGGGCACGGTCTTGATCTACGAACACCTGGTTCCCAACGCCCAGATCCGACAGCTCCTCGCCGGGGACCTCTCCATCGAGGAGCTGAGCCGGGCGGCCCGACGGGCGGGTTTAAGGAGCGCCCGCGAGGTCGGATTGGAGCTGGCCCTTTCGGGCGAGGTGTCGGTGGCCGAGCTTCTACGCCTGACGTAGGGGGTCCCTCCGGGGCGCGTTTAGTAGAACCGATATCATCACTGACCACCCCAAGGAGTCTCTTACGCCGCCACCCCGCGCCTCGACGCCGACCCGTTGATCCGGTGCGCAGATGGTGGGGGAACGCTCCGTGACGTCCTGCCCCGGTAATAGGAGGGGGACGCAAGATCGCAAGCGCAATGTTCGAAGACGAAGACAACGAACCAACCGACGAAGCACCGGAGTCCGAAGACGAGCGGTCGCTCCTGGAGCGTTACCTCGAGGAGTTCCGACAGGGCTTCCTCTACGAGATCCTCCGCTGGGGTAACGACCGGCTGCTCCACGGGGGCAGTTTCATGCGGATCGTGGAAAAGGCGTGCGCCGAGTTCGCCCGGGAGGGTCCCACGGGTTCAGACGCCGGAAGCCTGATCTTTGAGGAGATATTCCGCGGCGAGGAGCTGGATCGTCTCCTGGGTTGGTCCGGTGAGGAGCAGGTGATCCAGGTGGACCCATCCCGGGTTCTTCTGTCCTTCGAGAAGGCCCTGGAGAATAGCGCGTTGGCCGACCGCCGGTTCTTCACCCGGTGGCGAATAAGCCGGCTTACGCTGGAGTTCCTGCGCACCCTCGAACGGGTGCTCAACGAAGACGGCTATCTGGCCGAGAGGTTCCGCTTCGAGTACGGCCTCTTTTTAGAATCTCTCGGAGACGGTCGCGCCGGCAGAAGGCTGGAGGGCTGATCTTCTGATAAAAACGTATTAGCTGTTTGTTAAGGACTAGCAACGGCGTATATTTGCAGTAGCTACATCAGTGGAGGGCATCTTATTGGGCCACAGTGTAGGGTAGGGTCTTTAGACCCTGCCGCTGGTGGGCTATAGAGGCCCGGCCCTACGTTGAGGCGAGGGGTTAATACCCCTTGTCTTTGGTGTTTTGCGGGAGCGACCAGCGGGAACTATTAGTTACGCGTGTACGCGGTGCTATCCCTTAGATTGGCGATGCCGTGGAGTCGCGGGGCCGTGTCC
>DAOVLG010000386.1 GCA_030631385.1 Candidatus Coatesiibacteriota bacterium
GCATTCGTATTTCTCGATGTACTCCTGGCGTCCCCTGGCCAGTTCCTCCTTTACCCTTCCGTCAGATAGGGCCCTTTTAACCGCTTCGGCAACTTCTTCGGCGTTTGTTGCCCGAAGGACCGCCGCCGAATCAACGTAGGGCAGAACAGCCGATTTGGAGTCGGTTTTAAGAACAACCACCGGCCGCCCTCCCATGATCGCTTCGACACCCACGGTGGAGAAGGCGGTTAGGACGACGTCACTGGTGGCCAAGAGTTTGTAGAGGTCGAGCTTCTTTGGCAAGAGTATCTCCCGAGGTGCCCCGAGTTCGTTCAACACCAGCCGCAGGTCGTCGAGGTTTTCGCGGGGGTGAGGTTTGATGGCCACCCTGAGATTGGGGATTTCTCTACCTGCAAGAAGGGCTCCCTCGAGCATCTCACAACGCATGTCCGCCGTGAGGGCGACGTCGGGCGGCTGGGTGATAACGACCAGCAGTCGCTCGGGGGAATCTTTTGATGGTCCAGTTTCCCGGTATCCGGCCAGCCTGTCGAAGGAGGGCTGACCGGTAACTACAAGTTTTTCCCTGGGTGCTCCGCCTCTTGCGTAGATTTCAGCCGAGTATTCTCCGCTCACCGCCATCCTATCCGCCGCTACCGGTCCGAAGAGCGGTGTATCCCAGATCATGTCGTGGGATTCGATAGTCAGGGTGGGGATTCCCTTTTCTCTGGCTATCTGGTAGGCGAGGTTGACTAACTCCAGACGTTCCGTCAGACTGACGATCAGGCGGGGCTTTACCCTGTTGAGGAGTTCCTCGAGTGCCGCCGCCGGGCTTAAGAGCACCCAATAAACCTGCCTGAGCATGACCAGCAGCCAGCCCCGGGCGAATTCGCCCAGATCCAGACCACGCCAGGGGAGGGTGGGTAATAGGTCGGGAAGCTCCCGGGCGATTTCCCAGTACCTTCGGTACAGCTCGATCCACCTGGACAGTCTGCCGGGCCGGATCCAGGCGTCCAGGTTGTACGAAAGGATGCCCGAGGGAACGTCTCGGAGCATTCCCCCATGGTTTGTCACCACCGCGACCCGCACGTCGTCCGGCATTTTCCCGATCAACGGCATCCAGGTCGCCCTCTCGGTGGGAAGGGTGGTGAGGATGAGACAATCCACAGGTTTTCCCTGTTCCCTTCTCCCCAAGGATCGCAGCAGGACCTCCGACAGCTTCAGCCAACGGGCCAGCCGCTCGTTGAGCAGGATTCGCACCTGACCAAAACTCCGGATCGTGTGCAGGCGGCGGGAGAAGGTGGGGGGTTTTTTAACCGATGCTGAAAAGCCTACGCCCCCTCTTCGGCAGACACGCCAGAGCACACCGGCCAGCAGTTCGCCAGCACCCAGAATTTTTACCGAGTAGGTTTCGTCGGTAAGCGCCTCCTCCAGGATTGCCGCGCCGAGACAGGCCCGCCGCAGGCGGTACCAGTAGAAGAGGGGCCGGATGATCCGGCTGAAATCCTCACTCCGTAAGGCATGGAGCGTCTTCTTGGTGAGCGCTTCACTCTCGACATCGAGGAGATAGATACCTTCTCGTCCCAGGACATCTGAGGCTATAGCGAAGGCGGCACCCTTTTTTTTGCAGACGGTGGTCAAGGTATTCGAGAGTGCGCCGGGGAGGAGTTCTATCACCATCGGCTCGGAAAATCTTCCGCGCTGTCGGTCAATCTCGCCGGCGAGATTCGGCGCAGAAACCCGTCCGGCGAGACCGATCACTGTTTTTCCCCTAAGCATCCCGAGAGTCCCGGGGTAATCCATTGCTATACCCTAGTCGGTCAAGAAGGCCCTTTAAAAGTCCCAGACGACGTTCAGCGTAGATAACCAGGGGTAGTGAAACGATGGTAAAGACCGAAATTCCGATCAGCAGGCGTAACAGAGATGGCAAGCCGCAGGTAAACCCAAGTCCGTACTTGATACCCTCGATTACGATTCCCACGTAGATCAAGGGCAGAGCGGCTCGGAGGAGAAAAACCAGCCTTTCCCTTAAAGTCATACCGACCTCGTTGGCGGCGAAGTAGCTGACCACAAATGAATTGGCGATTATCACCCCGGTGCTGATCCAAACGATCGAGCGGGCGCTGCCGAAACGAAACAGAGCCAGGGTGCAGCCCGCCACAGCCAGCAGTACGACCCCCAACTGTAGCCCGATCCACATACCCATGCGTTTCTTCTCGATTAGAAGGTGAACGAGGGTGTTCCCGGCGACCTGGATGATGGAGTGGAAGGCCATCCTCGGCGCGTAGAGGGCTATCAGGGCGACAGAAGGGGCGTAGTTCGGCAGCCAGGCCGCCAGCACCGTCCTAGAACCGATGACCGCCAGGCCTGCAATCAGCGCGCCGACGAAGGCGGTCACCTCGGTGTAGCGTACCAGACGCCGCCGGA
>DAOVLG010000228.1 GCA_030631385.1 Candidatus Coatesiibacteriota bacterium
CGTGGGAGAGGGCTAGGGTGAGGGTTACCTTATAAACGGGCGGGGTACGGAATCCCCGCCCTACGAATCTTGCGGATTATCGGGTGATGACCAACCGGCTGGTGACCGACCCCTCCTCCGTGCTCAAACGCGCGGTATAAACGCCGGAAGCGTAATCCGAGACTTCGAGGGTTATCTCGCCGGAGTCGGTGAGGGGGATCGAGTCCAGCCGGCGGCCGGAGAGGTCGTAAACCTCGATGACTGCGCCCGAACAACCGTTCGGCAGGTAGTAGGTAAGAGTTATCATGTCCCGCGCCGGGCAGGGGTAGGGGGCGTAGAGGGTGAAACGGTCGGCGTCCGGTCCCGGCCAGGTGGCTTCGACGGGACCAAAGCGGAGAATGGAGCCGTTGGGGAGCGTGGCTTCGAGGGTGTAGAGGTGAGTGATGTTGGGCTCGGCGTTGCGGTCGAGGTATCGGTAGAGATCGTTACCAGATAGGTTTACCAGGCGGTCGCCGTCGCGTTCCAGGCGCCAGGTGGAGCCGATTAGAACGCCTTCCTCGCGCCAGGAGAGGAGGATGCCGTCGTCTTCTGAAAGGGCGTTTAAATCAGGGTCATCTGTAACGCGTCCTTCAATTTCTAGCTGGTGGACATACACGACATCTTCATCAAATGGATCCCATCTCTTTTCACCAACTAGCCTCAACATGCCCGATTCACCAACACATCCGGTTGGTCCAACATGGTAATGATCCCCAATAGTATCAATCAAAAGAGCTGGTTCACCTATTACATCACCATCAGTATTGAACTCAAAGAAGGCTTGGCCAGTTAGAATATCGTATTTACAGCTCGAAAAGAGGAAGATACGGTCATTTTGTTCAATGAAGAAGTTTTTTGCCTGATAAAGAAGGTCGGGGTCATGGTATGCTAAACGTAGTGGACGTAGAACCTGCCCATCTTTATCCAAAACCACATAAGCTATATATGCTTCATAGTTTTCGTTTGTGTATCTATATGCAATGTGAACCTTGTCATAAGAATCTACACAAATAGCAGGGCCATCACAACCGGGGTCACGGACGGTATCCCCAATTGGTTGTCTCCCGTAGTAGCTTAGATCAATGATAGGGGTTAATGGTTCACCCGTATCACCGTCCAACTTCCTGTATATTATCTTGTAAACATAATCCGGTAATTGCGGATCATAAGTGTATACTACATGCACGTTATTATCAGAATCAATCGCAATCCCTTTATCGTAATACACTCTTTCATAGTATGGATTATCTGTAATCAAATGCCCTGAAGCCAAGAGGTTGCCCGAGGAGCTTATTTTAGCGTGTAAAGCCGCTTCCCACCAGACCTCACCGCTCCAGACGAAGTCGAAGTAGAGAAGATGAACATCATCGTTGTGGTCGGGAACGGCGTACATGTACAGGTCATCGGGAGTGTTGGAACCAAGCAGTGGTTTGGGATCAACGACGTAGGAACCATCCTCCGTATCTATCTGCGTGTACCATATGTGGAAGTCACCGTCGGTCCAACGACGCCAAAACACGTGTGCGTGCCCCTGAGAATCCACCGTTACCGTCGGTGCCCGGTCGTCAACACTGTCTTCGGTGAAAATACGGGCTGGAGGAATAGTAAGTGTTCCATCCTCGGCAACCGATGCAAAGCTGATGTCGTAGTAAAATAGTGCCCATGCGCTAAACCAAACGACGAAGAGCTCATCTGAAGGAGTGTAAGAGGCAACTGGTCTGTAATCACCGTGCTCACTGTCTATGATGTAGCTCCAGTCAGACCAGGTTATTCCTAGTGCAGAAGAGATCAGAAACACCGTTAAAAGCAGTGTGATTAGGTTCTTCATGCCAATACTCTCCTTCACACCTCTCAGTATACACTAAAAAAAGAAAAAACAAGGGGACCGTCCGGTCCCCTCCGTGATAACTTCAAGCGCACCTCTTCTAGGGCTCCTCGTAGCTGATGAGCTCCAGGACGCCGTAGTCCCAGAGGTCCTCGCCCCTGACCAAGCCCACGCCCTGTTTGAAATACCCGTAGGAGACCACCGGATCAAACCCGACGGTCTCCAAGGTGTACTTCACCTTACGCATTTCTGAGTACGTGTTGCCCTGGATCTCCATCTCGACCCCGGTCTCAACGGTCTCCGAGGTCAGCGTCACCTCGAACTCGTCTAAGTGAAACCCGCCCAGGTAGACATCTCCCTCCCCCGTGTCGGTGACGGGAGAGTTCAGGGTGCCGGAGATGTGAACGGTGAGGGGATCGGTGTAGCAGAGCTCCAGCTCGACCCAGAAGCCCTCCACCTCTATCCAGCTTTTCTGATCCCAGATCTCGTAGGCCGTGTTTGAGTCGGGATAGACCATGTTGAGCTCGCCCTCGTGGGCGTCGTAGTCGCCGAATTCGTTGACGTAACAGGTCTTGCCACCGTACTCGGCGGTGTCTTCGATCCTGACCTCGAACTGGAAGGTCTCCTCCCCGTCTGTGGCCTCGTAGAGCCAGTTCCAGCCGACCTCCTGGGGCCACCACTGGGAATCATCGCCCTGTTCGACCGGCGAGACGCACCCGTCGGCAATTAAAAGGAGCGCTAATACACCGATTAGGTGAAGTGTGTATTTCATCGTTCCCATCCTTTAGGGGGCAAGGTGACTCTATTCCTCCTCTTTCCCTTCCCCGTCTTTCTTTTGATCCCCCTGGTAGGCCTCCCGGAAGGCCTTGGTGAAGGCGCCGATGCTGGCGGCGAGGGCCTTGCCGAACCCCATGAAGCTCCTCTCCACCTCGGGCCAGGCTTCCCTCACCTTCCTGATCCACCCGGTCAGCCGGTCCCCGGCCACCCGGGCGCCCCGACCGAGCTTGGAGGCCACCTCGTCCAGCTTGGCCTTGAACTTCTCCTCATCCATGCCCCTCCACCCCCTCACGCATCCGCATTCTCCTCGGGCGGCATATCGAGCTCCTCCGCAGGGCCTTCGAGATAGGTCTTCAGCTCCTCGAGCAGCGCCTTCCAACCCCCGGTGTACTCCTCCACGTTGTACTGGAACTTTTTTCCAAGGCTCTCGAAGCCGGTGTGGCTCAGCGTCAGGCTGGTCGAGCCCCTCTTGGAGGCCAGCTTGATCTCCACCTGGGTGGCGACGGGCCAGTCGTCGTCCTGCCAACTCAGGCGGATGAGCCGGTTCATTCTAACGTTGAGGACCTTGCCCTTGGAAATCCGGTTGTGACCGTTGCCGTCACGCCAGCACTCGATGAAGGGGGTGTCGGTCTCCGGTCGGAGCTGGATACCGTAGGCCCACCAGATACGCCGGGCGGCGGGGGTGAAGATGGCTTTCCAGACATCGGGCGGCGGTCGCGGTAGCTTTATCTGGAGATGGATGTCGCTCACGGCCCTCCTCGTTTCCGCCGTCAAAGTTAGCACACTACAGCCGGACTGTCATCCTCTAATCGGTCCAGCCCCATTCCGCGGATTGAAATGGCAGGTTTTTAACGGGGGTGGCCTCAGCGGGTGACGGCGAGCCGTTTTGCGCCATAGTGTGAGTAGGCTCTGCGGCTACAACGCCGGTGGGCGGAGGACCAGGCGGAAGATAACCGACCTGCGCGGCGCGACGCCGACCACCGAGGACGTGCGCTTCAGCCGCTGGTTGCGCGATCGAAGGCCCCCCAGAACGGATCTACGCGCGGATGCTCCAGGGCGGCTCGTCCGCCGTCACGCAGCACGCTGATCCCCTCCCCTTCGGGCAGGAAACGGCCGATCCTCGTCACCGGCGCCCCCTGCTCCTCCATGTGCTTGGCAAAGTCCGCGTAACGGTTGTCTTTTACGGCGAGGAGGAGTGTGCCTTCGCTGATCGAGATCTCCGGTTGCATTCCGAACAGCTCGCAGATGGCGCGCACCTCGGGAAAAACCACGATGCTGTCGTAATCCAGCTCGAGTCCGGCGCCCGAGGCCTCGGCCATCTCGACGGCCGCCCCGACGACCCCGCACTCGGTCGCATCGTGCATCGCGGAAACTCCCGCCTGGCGCACGCCGAATCGCGCCGCCGTCAGCGCATCGTCCACCGTGCTCATCCGGTCGAACAGCGCCCAGCCGGAGGCGGCAACCTCGTCACCCAGCTCGGATTCGATCCGATCACCGAACAGGCGGCTGAAGATGCCCACCGCTTCTACCGCCGCGCTCTTCGTCATGCAGAGCGCGTCGCCCGGCCTGGCCATCGCCGGGGTGAGGCAGGCGCTTTCGTCGCCGACGGCGATGAAGGTCGCC
>DAOVLG010000416.1 GCA_030631385.1 Candidatus Coatesiibacteriota bacterium
GGTCTACGCCCAAAACACCGGTGGCGGGCAGATCAGGTTGTCCTGGGCATCTACGCCCGGCATCGGCGAGGACGCTTACTACCACAGCGTCGACGGAATAACCTTCGCCGACAGCGCCACCACCGCCGACACCTCCGTCACCTTCACCGAGCTGGCCCCGGAGATCCCCCACTACTTCAAGGTGGCCTTTCCGGAAACCACGGACGCGGTGGCCACAAGTGAGGTCCTGGCGGCCAAGTCGGTGGCCAAAACGGTAAGCCTGCTGGTGGTCAATGGCTTCGACCGGCTCTCTGATGGCAACACCTTCGACTTCATCCGCCAGCACGCCGAGGCCATTGCCGGCGCCGGATATGCCTTCGACGCCTGCAGCAACGAGCTGATCGAGAACGAGATCGTCGACCTGAACGACTACTCCGCGGCCATCTGGATCCTGGGCGAGGAGTCCACGGAGAACGAGACCTTCAGCTACACCGAGCAGCTTCAGGTACAGAGCTACCTGGAAAATGGCGGCAAGATGTTCATCACCGGCTCGGAGATCGGCTGGGACCTGGTTGCGCAGGGGAATGAACAGAACGACTGGGGCAACGGCAGCCCCAACGACACCCCCTTTTTCCAGGATTATCTCAGGTCCACCTACGTGGCCGATGACGCCGGCGTCTACGCCGTTTCCGGACAGAATGGCACGATTTTTGAAGGTCTAAATAATATTACCTTTGACGACGGCACCCACGGCACCTACGACGTGAATTGGCCCGACGGCATCAACTCCCCGGGCCCAAGCACCGTCAATCTGGCCTACGACGGGACCGGCTACAAGGCTGGCGTGCAATACGAGGGTCTCTTCGGCTCGGGTTCGATAACCGGGAAACTGGTCTATCTGGGCTTCCCCTTCGAGACCATCTACCCGGCCGGCTCCCGGGACAGCATCATGGCCCGGGTTCTGGAGTTCTTCGCCCTGCCCGCCGACACCGTCCTGGAGGTTATCGTGGACAACGAGGATGCCGGCTGCCAGGCCCTGGGCGATTGGCAGGTGAGCACCTGGGGCAACAATTACGGCCCCAACAAGTTCTATAACAGCGACCCGGACACAGGCAGCGAACACGTCACCTGGCGTGCGGCCCTGCCCGTGCCGGGCACCTATGCCGTATATTTCTGGGTCAACGACGCCGGCTACGCCGACACCGCCCGCTACATCATCTACGATCTGGATGGCCCTTCCCAGACCGTTGCCAGCCAGTACAATGTGGGCGACGGATGGCATCACCTGGGCCAGTATCTGTTCGCTGACAGCGCCGCCGTGAGGGTAACCGATGAGTGGTCCGGCGCTGGCGCCGCGGTGGTGGCCGACGCCGTCCGCTTCATCTGCCTTGAGCCCGACGAGACGCCGCCGGCAGTCGTCCAGGACCTGAGCGCGGTCCCGGCAAAGGGAGACATCGCCTTGCAGTGGTCGGCGGTGACCGTCGATACTGCCGGCTCCAAGGAGGGTATCCGGTACTACGTTATCTGCCGGAGTGTAGACCCCGCGTTCACCGCCCAGCCATCCGACTCCATCGCCGGGGTAACCGACACCGTATACACCGACATGGGCGCCGCCGGAAGCCTGGGAACGAACTATTACTACATCGTCCGGGCCGTGGACTATGCCGGGCACAAGTCGGAGTCTTCGGCGACGGTGGGAGAGTTTGATAAGGCCTTGGGGGCGAGTAAATAGAAGCCGAGACTAGAGACTTGAGACTAGAGACTCGGAAGGGCTTTGGAATCTTCAATTTGCACTTTGCATTTTTCATTTTGCATTTAGGGGAAGATGGGTTGGGAGGGGGAAGTATCCCCCTCGCTTCAGCCAGCGTGGCGCTTTGCGCCACCGGCTGGCTATGGCCTGCGGCCATGCCGTCCTCACTCTCCCGTTCGGCCAGCCGCCAGCCTCGCTGTCTTCCGCTACCCCCTCTGAAAGACCGAGACTCGAATAACGGTTTTTCTTCATAACAACCTCAACCTCCACAAAAGGAGCGAGATCATGAGGTTCAAGTTCTTCCCATTGGCCCTGGCGGTCATCCTGCTGGCTGGCCTCTGTTGGGCGGAGACGGTCACGAAACTGGAGGGCATCCGGCAGATGGAAACCGCGGAGATGGACGTCCTGGCGGCCGCCTGGTCGCCGGACGGCTCGGCGCTGGTCATGACCGAGGCCAAA
>DAOVLG010000448.1 GCA_030631385.1 Candidatus Coatesiibacteriota bacterium
ACTTCCTCGTGGTGAAAGAGACCGAGGTCGAGTACAACCCCTTCGACATGCTGGCCGGCGAGGTGTGGCTCGAGGTGACCAGGATGGTGGGGGCGGAGGTACGGCTGGAGCAGATGAGCGGCGGCCGGTTGAACGTAACCGAACTCTTTAAAAGCCGGGAGCAGAGGGAAGAAAGGCCTCCCCTATTCATCGAGGACGCCAGGCTGGTAAACGCCCTCTTCCGCTATGACTACCTCGACGAGGGGAAGGAGGATCTCGAATTCAACAACCTCTCGGGGAAGGTGACCCTGTTCCTCGAAAACCGGGATGTATTTCTCACCGGGCTCGCCCTGGGAGGAAGAACGAACCTGTACGGGGGCCAGTCCTTCTGGGCCTCGGGCGATCTGACGATCATCCGCCACGGCCCCCTCAAGTTCAACGGCTTCTCCCTGGCTATCCCCTCGTCCCTTTTCTACCTGAACGGCGAGCTGGAGCCGAAACAGAGGCGGATGGACCTCGATGTCTTCTCGCCCCACTTCTCGTTGGCCGAGCTCCGACGCATCGGTCTCGGGGAGCTGGACCCAAGCGGTGACGCCGAGATCGCCGTCCGTCTCAGCGGCAGCTTCACCGACCCCCGGGTCCAGCTCGTACTGAAGCTGCGCAACCCCGCCGCCGCCGGGTACCTCCTCGACGAGCTCGAGCTGCGCGGCGGGTACGCCGATAACCGGTTCGTCGTGGACGAGTTCCGTCTGCACCGGGGAGGCGGCAGGGCGACCGGCACGGCGGTGATTGACCTCTCCCAGGAACAGCCGGTGGTCCGGGCCGAGGTGGATTTCTACGGCCTCGACCCCGCCGAGCTGGCTCCAATCACACTGGCCGACCTTCCCGGCGATTTCAACGGGCGTCTGACCGTCAACGGGAACGGCGACGCCGTGGGAAGCCTGAGCACCGAGGTAGAATTATTCCCCAGCCGGTTGAAGGGGCTGCGCATCGATCAGCTCCGCCTGTCGGGCCACGGCACGATCAACGACTTCGTCGTCACCGAGGGTTTTTTGCGCGTGGGCGGCGGCCGGATAAACTTTCACGGCCGGATCGCGGATAACGAGCTGGCCTTCGCCTTCGACGGCCGCGGGGTATCCCTGAACCGATTCGGCGGACTCGTGGGTGAAGAGGAGATGGCGGGACGGCTCGACTTCCGCGCCACCCTGGCGGGCCCCATAACCGATCTGGAAACGCGCTTTGAGCTGTTGCTCTCCCAGGGCGCCTTCGCCGGTTTCACCATCGAACGGGCCCAGCTGGGCGGCAGTCTTTTCCTGACCTCAACCGGAGCGGGGAGCACTCTAAAGAACCTCATCTTCGACCTGAGGGCCCGGAACTCGGAGCTGGGCGAAAACCGCGTGGGGCAGGCGCGGGTCAAGGGGGAGCTCTGGCTCTCGGACGGACCGACCTTCAGGGGCGATGTGCACCTAGCGGACATCACGGTCGCCGGGAGAACCTTCGAGGAGCTCGAGGGGCGGGTGAACCTCGCTCCGATGAGCGGTGAGATTGAAAAGCTCCATCTCATATTAGACTCAAGAAACTGGGTTGAGTACCGGGGACGCTTCAAGCTCACCGACTCTTCGATCATCCTCGAGACCGAGATCCTCCACGCCATCTACGGCGAGTTGGACCTGCTCAACGCCCGTCCCTTCACCGCGGAGCTGACCGAGGACAGCCTGACGGTGGGGGAGCTTGAACTGGTATCCGCCGCCGGAACCCTCACCCTGGAGGGAACGTACGCCTTCGAAGAGAGGGAGCTGACCGCATCGCTGCGGGCCCCCGAGATTGATCTGGGGGCGTTGAACGCCGCGCTGAATCTCACCGAGAAGCCGATGAGAGGCCTGGCCAGGCTGAATCTGGAGGTGTCGGGCAGGCCCGTCGAACCCCGGATTGATCTGGAACTTGCCCTGGCCGCCGTCTCCTACGGCCGC
>DAOVLG010000411.1 GCA_030631385.1 Candidatus Coatesiibacteriota bacterium
CGTCGGCCCCTTCTCATACGTGGGGTCCGCGGTCGCCATCGGCGCAGGAACCCTCATCAAGAGCCACGCCGTCATCTGTGGGCCGACCACCATCGGCTCGGGCAACACCATCTTCCCCTTCGCCTCCATCGGCGCCGTACCCCAGGACCTGAAATACGCGGGTGAACCGAGCGAGACGATCATCGGGGACCATAACACCATCCGGGAGGGGGTGACCATCCACCGGGGCACGCGGGCCAGCATGCGTACCCAGATCGGTTCGGGTTGCCTCCTGATGGCCTACTCCCACGTGGCCCACGACTGTGTGGTCGGCGACGGCGTGATCCTGGCAAATCTGGCGACCCTGGCCGGTCACGTGACCGTCGAGGACCACGCGATCATCGGCGGCCTGACCGGAGTACAGCAGTTTATCCGCATCGGCGCCCACTCCTACACCGGTGGCGGATGCTTGATCGTCCAGGGCGTTCCACCATTCATGCGCGTCTACAACTACCCCACCACCCACGTCGGCTCGATCAACGAGATCGGCCTCAAGCGCCACGGCTACTCCGACGAGCGTATCCGGCTCATCAAACATGCCTACCGCATCCTCTATCGTTCGGGACTGACCCCCAAAAGCGCCCTGGAGAGGATCCGCTCGGAGGTGCAGCAGACCGAGGACATCCGGCGCCTGATGACCTTCCTGGAGAACGCCGACCGGGGTGTGGTGAAGGGGAGGGGTTGGTGGGAATCGGGCGGCAAAGAGTAGGGTGACCGTCACTTCGTAGCAAATGCGGGACCCCGAGTCCCGCCATTTTATTGAGGATCATCACCTGTTTTTAAAATTTGAGGTAACCCAGTTGATGCGGGCCGGCCTAAAGGCCGGCCCCTACGATGTGTTTTCGAGTATCTAACCCTGTATCAGTAGGATGGAAGAAATGTAGGGGAGGACCTTCAGGTCCTCCCGAATACATACAGCGGCCGCTGTAGGGGTGATTGGTTGTGGCGGGGTACTCAAGCCCCCGCCCTACGGGGCCGCCGCATTAATCCTAAAACGGCTGTTCTAGCTGTTCGCCGCATCGCCTCCAGAATCGGTGACAGGATGCAACTAATAGCCGATTACCTGGTACAGCCTGGACACAACTCATGGGTGGTATACCTTTTTCATTCTGCGATCCCACCCTTACCGGTTGACCTCCCCGCTCAGGAAGAAGGCGGCCACCTGGTAGAGGCCGTAGCTGGTGAGCTGACCGACCAGGGTGAAGGTTATGCCCCCGGAACGCCACTGTAGGACCGAGTAGTTGGCGCTCCTGGAGAGGCTGGCCTCCGTTTCGCCCAGGTATATCTTCTGGCCCATTAGCTTGCCGACCTCCGCCTCCTCGAAGACGCTCAGGCCCTCGAGGCCGTCGGTGTAGGAGAGGTGGGCGGCGTACTGACCGTTCGTCCGGTAGCCCAGCATGGTCTCGACGAGGATGAAACCGCCGGGGAGCTTCGCCGGGGCTACGGGAATAAAACCCAGGGCATCGGAGAGCTCGTTCCGAGCGGTTTTTTGCACAGGCTCCGCCTCCTCGACCAGCGTGCCGACGAACTGCCCCGAGGAGAAGTGATCGGGGGAAAACTCGACGTTGAACTCGATCCAGGAGAAACCGGTGTTTGCGGCTGAATCGTTGCACTCCTCCCGGGATTGCAGCACCAGGTAGCTCTGGGTGTCGATCCAGAGGATGCGGTGGGGGGTGGCGTTGTGCCGCGAGGTGATCTCGATTCGGTAGGCGTTGCGCCCGGCCAAAGAGTGGCCCGTCTCGAGCTCGAGAAGGTAGTTCTTGGCGATGAGCTCCTTGCGCTCCTGGAGACCGAGGCGGTCGTCGAGCATCCGCGGAGAGCTGGAGCGGACGGTGACCTCGAGGTTCGGGTCGTAGGAGTAGAGGTTCTCGCCGTCGTCAATGACCACCCTCTCGCGCATCGCGGGCGGGGAGAGGTAATCGGTGCGCGTAAGACCGCCGGCCTGGTAGCTCACGCGCACCTCCATCGCTTCGGCCTGGGCGCCGTTGTAGAGGATGATCGTCTTCTCGCCGAGGTAGCTGTCCGGCTCGGTCGTGAGTGTCTGGGTGAGCACGTCCAGCGCCGTCTCGGCCCAGACCGCGACCCCGATGAGGATGACCAGGATTGTGATCTTACGAAGCATATGCGCGGTTTGTTTCTTCTTCGCTTGTTAATACGTTAGGGACGGGGGCTTAG
>DAOVLG010000266.1 GCA_030631385.1 Candidatus Coatesiibacteriota bacterium
GCGGCCGTAGATCTCGGCCAGATCCTCCATCAGAGCATACTTACGCGAAGCGACCTTTACCAGGGGATCCAGATCCATCAGATCGCCCTTGAGGCTGATCGCCGCGTATTCGTCGAAGAGCAGGTCTCCGATCTCCACGTAGGCCTTGGCCGGGATGTCGAAGTTGACTTCGACGTCAATCTTGTCGTCGAATTCTTCATAAACCTTCGTGCACTCAAAGAGCAGTTCCCGACCGGTCTCCTCGTCTCCCATCTTTAGCGAGGCGTGGCCGGCGCGGTAGTAGGAATCTACGATCAAGTCGGGAACGCCGATATCGTGATATTTCTGGGCGTAGAGGGTGAAGGTTCGCTGGGCGTTCGGCCAATTCTTGAGTTTCTCGTAACACTCACCCGCCTTGAACAGCGCCGCGGGTTCCTGCTCGGTAGGAGTGATGTCGTTATTCAGCACCGACTCGAAGACGCCCGCCGCCTGGTACCACTCCTCGAGTTCGAAGTAGGCCAGCGCCTCGGAGTAGAGCACCATATCCACGTCGGGATGATCGGGGAAGTTCTCGGAGAGCTCATGGTAGGCCACGATCGCCTGGTCGTAGTCCTTGAGCTGGGCGGCATAGATGTAACCGGCGTTGTTGAAGGCCTTGACGGCGATATCGGGATTGTAAAGGTTCTCCCGGGCGACCCGTAAATAGCTTTTGGCGCTTTCTTCCAACTGAGCACGAATCTCCGGCGGCAGCTCGGCCTCCTCCTCGCCCTCGGCAAGCTCAATCCTCGGGACTCCCAGGTCCACGGCGGTGATCTCAGCGGCGGCGGCGTTGTTGAGAGCCATCTCCTCGAGCTCCGAACCCGTGTCAGCCAGGGTGGCGGACTTACGGTACCATTCGGCGGCGCGCCAGTAGTAGTGCTGGTCGTACCAGCTCTCACCGATGCGGAAGGCGATCTGCGCCCGGTTCATCTTGGCCGGGTTGGCGTCGTAGGCCGGTACGAACTCCAAATCCACGATGCGCTCCAGGGCATCGCGCCCCGAGTCGAAGCAGTCGAAGGCCATCATCAGGTTGCCTTCCCAGAAGTAGAGTCTCTCGAGGTCGTGCTCGGCTTCGGGGTTCCCCTCCTTGAAGATGCGGCCGTACTCCCGACTGGCCCAAACGAACTTCTTGCACAGGTTGGGCAGGATGTCCCTGGGGTTCTTGCTCGGTATTTTCTCCCGCTGCTGCTCCAGGGTCAGATCAACCTGGGGCTGGTTGATCTTCTCCTCCCAGCGGACCTTCTCGAACTCGTCGGAGCCGAACTTGTACGCCGCCGCAGCGTACCAAAGACTCTCCTCCTTATGCTCGGTCTTGCCGGGATAGAGGTCCACGGTGGAGGTGCCCGCAGTCAGCATGAAGTTGTCGCCAGCCTTTAAGAAATCCCCGACGCTGTAGTAGCTCATCGCCAGGTAGAAGTTGGCCTTGTACGCATCTTCCTCGATGGGGTAGTCGCGGAGGTACTGCTCCATGTAGATGATCACTTGGTGGTAGTTCTCCTGGGCAACCTTTTCGTTATCCTCCTCTTCGGCATCGTAGGCCACGATGTAGGTGTAGATGGCGACATCGTAGAGGGAGCGGGCCAGGGCGGCGCGGGCACTCGCCAGGGCTTCGGAATTGTCCTGGTTCGCCATGTGCCAGGCGCTGTCGACCTCGTAGCGCTTGATGAACTTGGCGCGGACCAGGTTTTGTAGGTTCTCGAGGCGCTTGGTCTCCTGCTCGAGCCAGGCGAGTTGGACCGGGTCCTCCCGGTCTTTGATGATCAGGGTCTCGGCCCAGGAGCCGTAGAACTTGACGATGTCGTAAAAGACCTTGGGGGCGTCGGGGGCGTCGGGGTAAGTATCAACGTAGAAGCGCGCGAGGTTGACGGCCTGGGTGTACCAGCCATACTCGGAGTAGCTGTTGATCGCGCGGTGGATGATATCGGGGGTATATTTTATGTCGAGAAAGCTATTATCGATCAGGTACCGCTTGAAAGGCTCGGGGCCGAAGGTCCAGTCGATTCCGATCTCGGTGAAGCTCATCTGCTCTCGCTGTGTGTTGAGGTCAATGGTGCTGGGCAGGAAGCTCTGGGCGCAGTATTCGGCGCACTCCTCGTAATGGATCTCGGCGATCTTGGCCCCGTCCTCGCTCTCGATGGCCATCTGACCGAAGAGATCGAGGACGTTGAAGAAGTCCGCTACAGACTGCTCGAACTCCTGATTCAAAAAGTGCGACCACGCTTTTAGGTACATCGCCTTGTAGTACTGGAACTCGCCGGGTTGGACTTGGCTGAAGTACTTGATAGCGTTGGCGAAGTCGTTCCGCTCGAAATAGATACGACCGATACGCTGCATAACCTCAGGGGCGTACTCCGATTCGGGGAAGCGGTCGATCAGGATGAGGAAGTTCTCCAAGGAGTCGTTCCGATGCAGGTCGAAGGCGGTGAAATCGCGTATAGCGAGCTCGTCGGCCACTATTCCCATGTTGTAGAAGGAGTCGTCGAAGTACTTTGTCTGCTGCCGCATGGCGTCGGGGGGCAGATTCCGGTTGCGCTCCTCCACCTGGATGTAGTAGTTGGCTAGATCCTGGTAGGCCTTCATCGAGGCTTTGAATGTGCGGATGACGATGTCGCCGTCACCGGCAACCTCGGGGTCGGCCGCCGTGGGATCGGGCCCCAGCAGGCGGATCATCCTTTCCCGGTAAGCGTCGTCATCGTATAGGTCCCTGGCCTCCTCGTAGTAAAGATCGCCCAGGTTGTAGAAAACCTCCTCGATATAAGGCGAGACCTTTTTGAGCTCCTCCGCCTCTTGGATTATCCCCTCGTACTGTACGATGGTCTCGTAACGGCGCTCACGGATCTTCTCGTTGTACTCGGCCACCTCCTCGTAGAACTCCTCCTCGGACTCATCCTGGGCGCTCTCGATCTCCTCGAGCTCCTCGGAGAGCGCGTCCAAGGTTTCTTTCTCGACCTCGGTGAGCTCCTCAGCGGTGAGCTCTCCCATCTCCCTGCACCCCGAGAGGATCGCCAGACCCACGAGGGCCAAGCAAATCACCACGGTACTGAACAACCTTTTCAACATCAACGTCCCCTGAGGGATCAACGCTTCAACCCTGAGCCGGAGCGCCTTCACCAAATTATGGGTTAAATTACAAACCGACATCTGTGTAAAAATTGAAGATTACTCCTCGGAGCCTTCCGCCTCCGCGGACTCTTCCACCGGAGCGGTCTCGTCCTCGGCGGGAGATTCCGAACTCTCGTCAGGCTGCGTCTCGGTCTCCACCGAGCTCTCATCTACCCCCGATTCACCGGAGCCCTCTTCTTCAGTCTTGGGTTCCTCTTCGATCTCCTCGGTGGCCCCTTCGTCAGGTGTGACCTCCTCGTCCTCTCCGGAAACCGCCTCCTCGATCTCCTCGGGGACTTCCCCTTCCGAGTCCTCTTCCTCGAGGAGCGACTCATCTTCCGTTAACTCGCCGGAGAACCCCTCGCCCTGGGCAGCCGCGGCGGCAGCAGCGGCAGCAGCGGCAGC
>DAOVLG010000484.1 GCA_030631385.1 Candidatus Coatesiibacteriota bacterium
CGTCCAGGCTGGGCATTGCCCTTGGGCTGTGGAGTGCCCTTTTTGCAGCCTGCCAGCACGAGATACCCCCGCCGGAGATCACCCTGGTCACACCGCTGGAAGGCGAGGTGCTGACCCGGGACGGCGAGCTGACCTTCACCGTCCTGGCCCCCGAGGGCGTGCTGCACGAGATCAGCGTCCGGGTGGACGAATACCCGGTGAGATTCCCCGCGGTGGAGCTCAAGCGCTTCGGCCGCTTCCGGATCCCCCTGGAGGTGCTCGAGCTGGGCGAGGGCGAACACGGCATCCTGGTGAGCGCCGTGGCCGCCGAGGACGACGCCCGCTCCGTGGCCAGCGTTGGACGTCTTTTCGCCGTCGAGCTGCCGCCCGCCACCCTGGAGAATCTGGTCATCTCACCGGAGATAATCCATCAGGGTCAGCCGGTCATCCTCGACGCCTACTTCGAGGGAACGTTGGTGAGCGTCGGGGGCGAGATGTTCGACCGCCCCTTCAACTTCTATCACGTTGAAAGCGGGCGCTGGCGGGCGCTGGCCGCCTGCCGACTCTTCGCCGTACCGGGAATGAACGGGCTGACGGTAACCTACACCGACGCCTACGGACGCACGGAAACCTCCGAATTCGATCTCACCGTCCACCGAGGCGACTTCCCCTACTGCTACATCGTACTGTCGCCCAGCGTGGGCGGAAAACTGCTCGAAACCGAGACCATCGAACGCGAATCGGCCATGGTCAAGGAGGAGGTGAAGAGATACTCCCCGGAGCAGCTCTGGGAACCGGGACCCTTCCGGCGTCCCGTGGAGGGCGGCTACGTTACCAGCCCCTTCGGCGAGGTACGGGACTTTTCCACCGGGGGAAGCGAGTCCCATATAGGCACCGACTTCGGCGGCCTGCCCGAGGGAACGCCCGTGTACGCCGCGGCGCGGGGCAGGGTCGTCTTCGCCCGCGAGTTCATCATCCGGGGCGACTTCGTCTGCCTCGATCACGGCCGGGGGCTCTTCACCCTCTACAACCACATGAGCGAAATCGCGGTAACGGAGGGAGAGATGGTGGAAGCGGGGCAGCGGATCGGCGCCATCGGCCAGACCGGCGTCGCCACCGGCCCCCACCTCCACTTCGAGGCCCGTCTGGCCACCTGGGCCGTGGACCCCATGACGCTCCTCGCCGAGGGCCTGTCCTTCGAGTGATCATCCGGTCCTTGAAAAGCGGAGGGGATGAGCCACCCCTTTTTTTATCCTGTGGGGTTGAGCCGCTTGCTTCGCGTCGGCGGGTGGGCAATAGAGGTCTGTCAATACTTCTCCACGCGAGTCCGGTGGCCGGCGCCCGGCGCCGGCAGCGGGGTCAGAAACCCTGCCCCTACGTTTGCAATCTCGGTATCGTGCATGGGGATGATAAACAAAGGGTTAACACCCCTTGTCTTCGGGTGTTGTGGGATAAGGGAACCATCAGTTACGCGCCGCTCGCGCCAATTGCATTCAAACAATAATAACCTTTCCTCGCGTAGCGGTGATCCAACGCACTGCGTAGGTCCAGCCTCAAGCCGGCGACCGACGGGAACATGTACACGGCGGTAACCCTTCGAGTGGTGATGCCGGGGCGCTGCGCCCTGCGCCGGCGGGCCGCCCGTCCACGGACCCCCCCCATGATTCAACCACCGAAACGATAC
>DAOVLG010000135.1 GCA_030631385.1 Candidatus Coatesiibacteriota bacterium
CACACATCCAAAACGTAGGGGCGGGGCTCCGCCCCCGCCCGCGGGCGACCGCAGGGGATTCATCCCACGGGTCGCCCCTACGGTAAATTGCGACTTTTACTAGTGTCTGAATTTGATAATCATTCCCCGCGAACGATGCTTTATTTCACCATTGAAAACAGGTAGGAGCCGATCTTTAGGACGGCCCGCACTACATCCGTGGGGCGTAAATATTTCTTTGTGGTCCAGATAAGGTTTGTGATCCCTTTTTCTTTTCTTTGGTGCATATTTCACTTTTAATTGGATGAATTCATTGGTAATGTTGTATAAGCTGGAAGCATCAGTTAGAAAACCACAGATGATAAAGACGGGTTGAATACTTGGGCCTAATAGCGCCCCAAGACATCCAGCTTCATCTATGTAACAAAATTTCATCTGTAGACCTGATTCAACTACGGCCACCGAAAGGTGGCCGTAGGATCTTCCGCCTAGGTTTCCCTAGTTCGGATATTTTATAACCCAAGTAAAGGTTAGCCGTATTTTTAGAGAAATGTCGAGTATTAATCGGGAGGAATTTGTACAGGAAAACCTTCTGTTGTAATGTGTTTAAGTAGTCCATCCTCCTCAAGTATAAGCATCCCTTCCAGGCTGTCGTTGGCCTCCAGGTGTTTGAATCCCTCGTTGTGTCCCAGGATGAAGACCGCCGTGGCGTAGGCGTCGGCCAGGACGCAGGATGGAGCTACCACGGTGACAGAGACCAGCTCCCGGGCCGGCAACCCCGTTTTCGGATCGAGCAGGTGGTGGTAGCGGACGTCGTCCTCGATGAAGTAGCGTTCGTAATCGCCCGAGGTCGCCACCGCTTCGTTTTCAAGTGTTAGGACGGCGAAGAGCTCCCCCGGGGCGCGGGGGTGTTGAACCCCTACCCTCCACGGCCCTCCACCGGGTCGCTCCCCGAATACGGCGATGTCCCCGCCGATGTTGACGAGCCCCGCCTCGGCGCCGGCGTCCCACATGGCCCGTAGAGCTTCATCCGCGGCGTAACCCTTGGCGACGCCGCCCAGGTCCAGCGCGAAACCCGACGGGATCTCCACCGAGTTCTCCCCGAGTTTAACCTGACGGTAATCAACGTAGCTCAGTACGGCCTGCAACTCTTCTGCATCGGGTACCCCCTGGTTCTCTCCGCCGAAGCCGTAGGCCAGGATCAGGGGGAGAACGGTGGGATCAAAGGCCCCGTTGGAGTCCTCGGCTACTTCGATGGATGTCTCCAGTATCCTGGCCAGCGCCGCTGAGACGGTCACCGGGCCCTCCCCCGCTCTTTGGTTGAGCTGGAAAACCTCCGCCTCTGGGTTACGGCTGTCGGCCCAGCGCTCAACATCCTCTATCGCTTCCCTGGCTCGTTTGAGCGCCGCCTGTTCCGTCCAGCCATCTGCGCCGACGGAGACCAGCTCCACCATGGTGTCCATGGCGAAGAAGCTCTCCCGCTCGCCGGTACAGCACGAAGCCACCAGCAGAAGCGAAAAGAGGAGTGCCTTTGGCAGCCTCTTCATGGGGTATCGGGGTTACGGCCGGACAGGACGGCGTTGACCAGTGAGTCGGCGAGGAGGTTTTTTTCCCGTGGAATGTGATGGAAGCGAACGGCGTTGAAACTCTCCGTAAGGGTGAGCACCTTCCCTTTTAGTTTGATGAGAGCGGGGTTTTTCGTTTTGTACTCACCGGTGAGCTGGCGAACGACGAGTTGGGCGTCCAGGTAAACGTCCAGCTCACTGATGTTGAGTTGGCCGGCCAGCTCCAGTCCGGCGATAACGGCGCGGTACTCGGCGACGTTGTTGGTGGCCCGGCCGATTCTTTTGGCGCGGCGGAGGAGCTCGCCGCCATCGGTGTCGAAGAGCACCAGCCCGTAGGCGGCCGGCCCCGGGTTGCCCCGGGCTCCACCGTCGGTGAATAGCCTGGCCTTTATTGGAGGTGCGATACGCTTGATGGCCCAATCCAGGGCGTCCAAGGCACGCTTTTTCTCTGGTCTCCGGTCTTCAAAAAGCTCCTGCCGCAGTTTCTTCAGATTTTGTAGTTGATCTTCCATCACTAGTCGAAGACTCTAACGTAGTCCTCCCACCTCTGTTTTAGAAACTGAAGTGTTTCCTCTTGTACGGGAAGGTCCATTGCTAGGCATCCAAAAACCCGCGCCAAACCGGCCGGTAGTTCGACCGTTAGAGCGTCGTAGTTCCCCCGCCAGTAACCGATCAGCTTCCCGCCGTCGGTGTCGAAGAGGAAGAGCTCGGTGAGCCCCCGGGCATCGAGGTAGCTGCAATTGACCACGAGAAGATGATCGAGGTCGAGTAGAGCGGCAGCCCGGTTCATCTCGACAAGGTCCCCGGCGGCTCTTGTCCCCGTGAAATTATCCCATCAAAGTGCCGTTCCGAACCTATTTCTTGGTTGATCCATACCGCCAGTCCGCTGGAAAGCCGCTCGCCAAGGTCGAGGGGGAGGGCGACGATACCCGAGCCGGTGGCGGTTGCAGCCAGGATGAGGAGGGTGAAAACCGGGCGGAATCGCGACATTCCGGACCATCCGATTGACGGGGGGGTCATCCGGGGCTATTATACCAGCCGATAGCGACCAACGCCTGCGACCGGACGGGTCGGCCATGATTGTCACCACTCCCCGAATGGGGCTTTGTTACATCGGTTACCGGCGCTTGTTGGAGGGTTTCGGGCATCGGGTTCACATCCCCCCCCTCGACCAAGCACACCCTTTCACTGGGCACCCGCTACAGTCCCGAGTTTGTCTGCTTTCCCTTCAAGATCATCCTGGGGCAGTATTTCCAGGTTCTCCAGAGGCATCGGGAGATTGATACCATCTTCACCTCCGGTGGTCGGGGGCCGCGCCGGGCTCTACGGGGTTCTACACCAACAGATATTGGCCGAACACGGCTATCCGCTAGATCTTTACCTCCTCGAGCCGCCGGTCATGGAAAATATTACACGGATGAGCCCCAACATGACCTGGTGGCAGCTTCGCCAACTACGACATCGAGCGGACGTTGGGCTACCTGGGCGTCGAGGTCCACCGGAGCCTATACGTTACGAAGTGGCTCTTGGGGGGTATCTACCGGTGCTGGACCAAACACCGGATCGCCCGCGCCTCCCGACGTTTCCTCTCCTTCTGGGTTGGGGGGGACGGCCGGGAGAGCATCGGTGAGAGTGTGATGTACGCCCAGGCCGGTTACGACGGTGTCATTCAGCTTTCTCCGTTCACCTGCATCCCGGAGATAGTAGCCAAGAGCATCCTGCCGCGCCTGGTTTCCGAATACGGCATGGCGGTTCTCTCGCTGGACATTGATGAGTCGTCCGGCCGAGCCGGTTTGCAGACGCGCCTCGAGGCTTACGTGAACATGCTTTGGCGCAAGCGCGGCCCCGTTCAGCCGCTCAGAAAACGTTCCCCCGAAATACTGGAGGCGAGCGGAGTGTAAATTGCGGTGACGATCATGTTCATAGAGAAGGGCCCCTCTCCGGGGCCCTTTTTTACCTGGAACCGGTATAGATGCAGCTACCTCCTCACCAGGTTCTTGAGCTCCTTGCCGGCGCGGAAGTTCGGAACCTTGCGGGCCGGGATCTGGATCTTCTGCTGGGTCCGCGGGTTGCGACCGGTGCGGGCCTTCCGATGGGCGACGAAGAAGGTGCCGAAACCGACGAGGGTGACACGCTCGCCCTTCTTCATGGCGGTCTTGATGCCGTCAACAACCGCGTTGAGGGCCTGGCCGGCTTGACGCTTGGTGAGATTGGTCTCGCTGGCAATCTGGTCAATGAGGTCTTGCTTGGTCATCTCTTCCCCCTTAGGGTAGTGGTGCTGTTGCGCACATTTGGAGTTTTACAGGTTTCAGAGTTGGAGGCAAGGGGTTTAAACCCCTTGTTTCGCATGTGGAACAAGGTTGATAGCGCTTTTAGGGCTACTATATACATGGTTTTATCGGGATGTCAAGAAAAAAAGTTCAACAAAACCGCCCCCGTGGCCCGTTTAGAAGGACAGGAGATGATTGTGATTTGATGAATAGTGCGTATCGTGTTGTGCGTAAACCTCATCCGCGCCTGATTCGATCTTGGTGGCGGCGTTGACATTTTCTACGCTAAACCCTATGATTCTTAAGAAAATGGGTTTAAACCCCTTGTACCAGTGGGTTGCCCTCCCGAAATAGACCCTTGAGGGGTGCCATCTTCGGTTAACCTCATGAAGCACGAACGGTACAGTATCCGAATATCCTCCTCACCCTCGGCCCTCGCGGGGATTAAACGGTTCATCAATCGGGTGGCCAACCTGCACGCCATCCCCTCGGCAGTACGCGATGATCTGGCTTTAGCGGTCTACGAAGGTTGCGCCAACGTTATCGAACACGCCTACGATAACTCCGAGGGGGGTAAACTGGAGGTGGAGGTGGAGATCAAGGACAGGGTTGCGATTATTTTCATCTACGACAACGGCCCACCGTTTACCCCCCCTTCTAACACGCCTTGCGCGCGCGAGTTGATTGACGAGGGGGCCGATGGGGGGTTAGGCCTCTGGATGATCCGCAACTTGATGGGCGAGGTCAACTTCTACCGCCAGGACGGCGTTAACGTCCTGGAGATGAGGAAGGATTTGGACCCGAGGAAGGATTAGGGATTATACTTGAGAGTTGTGAGTAGTGTAGTATTGATACCGTCGGACTTCGGCGTATGAGCCAGGGGTGGGAGCTACGTTCAACAGCGGGGTGGTGTGTGTTTTCCGCGCGGGATTCTGGCACGGTTTGTGTATATACCTTTTGTGGAGACCGCGATGACCATTGCCCCGTCTCCTGTAATGGTTAGATGACGGGTCTTTTTAAGTATTTGGCGAAATTCCTCCGGGCCCAGTTCAAGATGTTGTAATGCACGAACTTACGATCAACCTCACTCAGACGACTCAGGACGGGATCCACGTCTACGAGATAGCTGGTATGTTGGGCGTCGAGGGCTCGACGGACATCCAGAAGCTGTTCGAGATCTGTCTGGGAGAGGGGGTGTACAATACGGTTTTCGTCCTGGGCGGACTGGAGTTCATCTCAAGTGCGGGTGTGGGTGCCTTTATCTCGGTTGCCAAGGAAATCCGCGCTTCGGAGGGCGATATCGTCCTTGTTGGGGTTCCCCATCGCATCAGCCGGGTGCTCGAGTCTCTCGATCTGCTGGATTATTTCCGACTCTACGAGACCCTGGACGAGGCCCTTGATCATTTTGAGCACCTCTCCCCCACGACCACCGATATCTCCGAACTCGAATCGCCCATCGAGGTTCCCCTCCGCTCCCTCGTCACCCCCCAAGACATTCTCGAATTCTCGGATGTTCTGATCAAGTTAAAAATCAGTCAACAGCCCTTGGTGATGGCTCTGACCACCGCTACGAACGCCTTCGGTATTCCGTGGATGGTGCTTTTTACCCGGACCGGGGACGGTTATTTTGCGCCCCTGGTCATCGCCGGTCAGGAAGCCGGGATCGGCGACGGTTTCAGGCTGCCCGTGGACGGGGATTTTGTCAACCGTCTCCGGAGCGCGAGGAACGACTTCCTCCTCTTCCCCCGTTGGTTACGGACGCTTCCCGCCAGCGAGGAGCTGGAGACCGTCAGGATGGTCGGGACCCAGGGGATCTTCCGCATCAGGTCCGGTGAGGGCCTCCACGCCTTCATCTGTTTTGGCCCCAGCCCCATCGTCGAGAGCGAAGTAGAGTCCTTTTCTCTTTTGGGCCGGCAGTTAAACTGGTTCATCCTCTATCACCTCTCCCAGCGGGAGCTGGTGGGC
>DAOVLG010000113.1 GCA_030631385.1 Candidatus Coatesiibacteriota bacterium
ATGCTCCTCGCCCTCCCGGCGGCCCTGTTGCCGCTCCTTCTGTACTGGTGGAAGCGCAGGCAGAGGCGCAGGCGCCGCTTTCCCTCCCTGCAGCTTATCCGGCAGACGGCCGCCGAGCAGGCTCGCAGACTCCGGATCAGAGAGATTCTGCTGCTGCTGCTGCGGATCCTCGCCTTGACGTGCCTCGTTCTGGCGGCGGCGGGTCCGATTATCCGCTCCGAGGGGCTGCTGGCTGATCCACCGGGGAGGGTGGTGGTTCTCCTGGACCGTTCCCTTTCCATGACCGCCGAGGATGGTGCGGGGGAGCGTTTCGAGAGGGCCAAAGGCGCCTGTGCCCGGTATATTAAGCTCCTGCCCGCCGGAACTCGGGTGGACGTTATCGCCTTCGATGATCGTCCCCGCCTGGTGGCCGAATCGGTGGGGCCCCTCGAGGCGCTGTCGGCGCTGGGGGGTATCGAGGTGGGTTTGGGGGGGACCGATATCGCCGCGGCGTTGGATTTCGTCGCTTCGAGATTGGATAGGCTGGAGGAGAGCAGTGTCGTGGCGCTCTTCAGTGATCTCCCCGCGGGCGAATTTTCCGAACCCATCAACTTCGAGTACCCTCTCCTGGTCTATCCCGCCGGTCTTCGGGCCAAAAACGGCGGCATCACCGAGCTCGCCGCTCTCAATCCCCTTCCCCTCGCGGGGGTCGAGCTGGAGATGGCCGTCGAGGCGACCGGTCCGCCCCGGGATTCCCGCCTGTACCTCGGCGGTGAGGCGGTCGCCCTGCGGGAATCTGTAACCGGACGGTTCAGGGTGGGCACCGTGCCCGCTGAGCCCGGCTGGAATGTCTACCGGCTCGCCGCGGAACCACCCGACGCCTTTGGGGTGGATGATGTCAGGCGCCTGGCGATCTACGTGCATCCAGCGCCGCGTGTCTACACCCTCGGCGAGGTCGGGCTCATGGAGACCGCCCTCGAGACCGCCCCGGGTCTGGTTGAGATAACCGATGAGATCGGCGAGGCCGATGTGATCCTTTGGAACGCCCAAGGGCCGTTGACGGCGGATGGGGAATCCATTCTTCAGACCCGGCTGGGGGCAGGCGCCGGGGTGATGATCGCCGTCCCGCCGGTGGGCCCCCCCTGTTTCCCCCCCTGGATGGGTATCGGGCCCACGGCTCACCGGGTGTCGTCGGTCGGATACCGGCTGGGTCCGGTCGTCGAAAACCCCGTAACCCGCCCCCTCAGCGGCCCTCTGTCCGAGTTGACCCGAACTGTGATCGCCTACGCAATAGCCACCCCCGTTTTGGCCTCCGATTGGAGGGTGCTCCTCCGCTACGCCGGTGGTGAACCGGCGTTGGCCGTTCGCAGGGTATTAGGGGGAATGATCCTCCTTTGGCTGCTGCCTTACACCTCCGATGACGGAGGTTTCGCCGCCACGGAGGTGTTCTCTCCTCTGGTTCTTCAGACGATGCGGTTCTGCGCCTACGGTGAGGGTGGGCCTTCGGCCTACACCGCCGGGGAGACCCTGACCATTCCCGCATCGAGCGAGGGATGGCTCGTGGCGCCCGACGGTGAGGAGAGCAGTTGCGCCGGTGAGGAGCCGTTGCAGGTTGAGCTCGATCGGATAGGGGTATGGATGCTTAAGACTCCGGGTCCTGCGCGTGAGTTAAATGGTGATCGTCCACTCGCGGTGAACGCCCCGGTCGGTGAGGGTGATCTTGCGCCGCTGCGCCCCGAGCAGTTCGGTTTGATCGGAGGAGCGGTTGTGGTGCTGACCTGGAGCGCGTTGACCGGCGAAACCGCTGAAGGTCCGTTTCCCCTCTGGCGCGTTCTCTTTGTGCTGAGCATAATCGCGTTGCTATCGGAGCTGGCGCTGGCCGACTCTGTCTGGCGTTAGGCACGCCGCGCGAGTGCATGAGGATAAGGTTTGTGGTATTATTCAACGGTAGAAACATAGCACCAGTCGGATTCTATGCCCTTACCGATACGCAGGTTCAGCTGGATTGGGTTTCCGCTTCTCCTAGCCGCGCTGACCACCTTGGCTCTGTTTTTGGACACCAAGGCCGGTACGGAGGCGGTTCGCGGCTTCGCCGAGGAACAGCAACACCTACACCATGGTTTCGTTTACGAGATAACGGAAGCCATCGTCGTCGGAGGAAACTCCATTAGGGCCCTGGCCCACCCCGAGGTCGCCCGAGGTCCCGATGAGCTCAGGGCCGCTATGGCGGCCATCTACTCCCACTCCCAGCTACACGGATCCTCCAAGTTCCTCCATATCGTCTTCTATGACGATTCTGGCGACGCCCTCATCGTCTTCCCCCGTTGGTCCGCCCAACCCAATGCAAAAGAACCCGATGAGGGATATGCGTCGGGGACCCTCGATAATGCCGAGCCTGACGGCGCCGGAGTCTCTAAGCCGTTTGTGATGGACGACGGCTATGTCGTTGCCTTGAGCGTTCCGGTGCACAATCAGGCCCTCGTCGGCCGGGTCGTTGGTTTCCTCAATCTGTCCCAGGTTTTTGCCGGCTACCTTGCAAAAATCGCCCAGGAGGGTACACCCCGTTACGTTCTCGATGAGAGGGGTGCGATCGTTGTCGGCCCCTTTTCCTCACCGGGTGGGCACATCGCCGATTACCTGGACCAAACCGATTCCCGGTCTACGCTCTTACACCTCTTTCTTTGGAAGGGCTACCGAAGTTTCGTCCGTTTCAAAGGCACTCCTCCGGTTTCTTTAGGTGAAGGTGAGAACACGGAGTCAGCGGTAAATAAAACCTCATACCGCGAGATGGTAGGCCTGCTCCACCCCTTCGAGCTTGGGGGAAACCGCTTCTCAATCATGAGCGTCCGGGATTGGGACTGTGTGATCGCAGGAGCGCGGGCCGTCAAGCGAAGGTACTGGCTTGCCTTCGGTGGTTTCTTCATCTTCTTGGTGACAGGAGGGGTGCTGTACCGGCGCAATTCACTGAGGCGGCTGGCGCGGGAACGAGGCGAGAGGAAACCCCTGGCGAGGGAGCTGGAGGCTCGGGAGCTCAAGAGCATCCGGGAGATCAATCAGGCGCTTCTGGAGGAACCTGAATTGGATAAGCTCCTCGACCTCTTGGTAGGTAACATCTCAGAGGCGTTGGACCTGGCCGGTCTGCAGGTTATCACCCTTGAGGAGGGTAGGGGCCACCGGTTGGTAACGGCCTACTTCGATGAACGAGGTGAGAAAGGGGCTGCCGATCTTGGGAAGGATTCGCCGAAGCGCAGGAATCCGATCATCCCGGATGAGTCTATGGACGAGCTGATCGCCGATGTCTTAGAGCGGGCGGAGGAAACTGGCCATCCACTCAGAATATCCCCCGACACCTGTTCGGTTGGCAAGTATCAGAAGATTTGGCAAAACGCCCTAAAAATGGTTAAAAGGCTGGGAGGGGTTGAATTCATCCTCTGTCCCCTGAACAGCAAGGACCGTACTGAGGGGTTGGCCGTTTTCCTCCCGCGGCAGGGCGGTATTCCCCTGGAGCTATACGAGACATATGCAAATAATCTGGCCCATGCCATCGGTGTTTCCCGGAGTACCGAGCAGCAGCGGAAGACCCTCGATGAGCTGGACCAGGCATACGGACGTTTGCAAGCCTTCTCCCGGATCGGCGCGGAGATCGTCGTACAGAAGAATTTCCTTTCGATCGGCCAGCGGATCGTGGATGCCATCACGACCTACTCCAACTTCTCCCGGAGCGTGTTATCCCTGGTCGAGGGCGACCAGATGCGCAGGATTGCATTCGGTAATCTGACCGAGAAACAGATACAACAGTTAATGTCTAGAAAGCCCCTCACCTTGGCTGGCCTGGAGCGCATCAAACAGAACGCTCAACCGATCAGCCGATCCTACTACCTTCCCGCCCCCCAGGCCGCAAGAACCATAGGTGATCAGGGTATAGCATCGTCCCACTCACCGGAGGAGTTCATCAACTGGGACCCGGACGACTTCTTCTTCGTTCCCCTCGAGGGATTGGACGGGGATCTGCTCGGCGTGATCTCGGTGGACGACCCCAAGGACGGCCTGGCGCCGACCGAGGCGACGATTCAACCCCTGGAGTCCTTCGCCCACCTCGCGGCCCAGGCGATCACCACCTCCCGGCTGCGCTGGGAGCTTGAACGTTCCCAAAACGATTATCGCAACCTCTTCAAGGACGCCACCGACGCCCTCTTCGTACTCGATGAGGAGTTGAAGGTCGTAGCGTCTAACGACCAGTTCTCCCTTCTGGTGGGTAAGCCCTCCAGCGAGGTTGTGGGAACATCCTTCGTCGAACTTGCGGCACCGGATTGGCAGGCCGCGTTAAAGCGCGCCTTTGAAAGGGTCTCCTCGGGTCTTGGTCGCCAGGAATTGGAGTTCCACCTGCAGGCCCGCGGTCCCTCTGAGTGTATCGCCGCCATGAGCGTGGAGGCCAAGGCCTTCCCCGGGCTCCCCTCCATCCTTGATGAGCCCGCCCGCGAGCTACCGGAGGCGATGGACCCGAAGATCGCCGAGTCCCTGGCATCGAAGGGCTCCTACCTCCGTTACCAAGGTTCACTCCGTGATATCACCGGCGCTAAAACGGCCGAGCGTGAAATCCTCCGCCGTGCCGAACAGTTGAAGATCATCAACACCCTCGGACGGCTGGCCCTGAAGTCCTTCGATCTGGTGCCGCTGTTTGATCAGACCGCGGAGGCCATCGAGAGGTCCCTGGGGTACGATAACGTCGCCATTTTCATGGTGGACGAGGGCGCTGACGAGCTGGTTATGGAGGCCCAGAGCGGTATCTTCGACGTGCTGGTCGGGAAGGGCTACCGGGTGAAAAAGAGCAAGGGGGTGGTGGGTTGGACCGCCCGATCCGGGGTTACCCGCTACGTGCCTGTTGCGGGCGAAGACCCACACTTCATCATGCCCGCCGGGATCTTCGAGATCGGCTCCGAATTGGCCATTCCCCTCCTCGTCGAGGGAGAGGTCAAAGGGGTGCTCGATCTGGAGACGATGGAAACCAACGCCTTCGATCCGGCGGACATCTCCGCCCTGGAGACGATCGCGGACCAGCTCTCCCAGGCGATCCATAACATCAAACTCTACCAGGAGCTCCGCGAAAGGGCCCTGGCGCTGGCGCTGGCCAATGAGGAACTCCTGAAGGTTGACAAGATGAAGTCCGACTTCGTCTCCATGGTCAGCCACGAACTCAACACGCCGGTCACGGTAATCAAGGGTTACGCCCAGCTCATGGCCGGCAGCATCATCGGTGAGATCAACGAGAAGCAGCAGGACATCCTCGAGACGATCATCGAAAAGTCGGATCACCTCAGCCACCTGATCATCGAGCTGTTGGACCTTTTAAAGATCGAGACCGGCCAATATATCCCCGAGCTTCAGACCACTAACCTAACCAAGGTACTCGAGGAGCTCTTCGTCGAGCAGGCGAAGTACATTGACACCCCACGGATGAGCCTCGTGCTCGAACTTCCAAAACGCCCGATCATCCTGGATGTGGATCTGCCCAAGATCAGAACCGTCTTCATCCACCTCTTGTTCAACGCCACTAAATTCACCATCGGTGAGGGTACGGTAACCATCGAAGCCCTTGAGCAGGAGTACGGGTACCAGTTCACGGTGGCGGACACCGGTATAGGCATCCCCGAGGTCGAGTATGAGCGCATCTTCGAGCGGTTGTACCAGGTGGATTCGACCCTGACCAGGCACTACGGTGGTACCGGTCTCGGGTTGGCTGTAACCCGGGCCATTGTCGAGCGTCACCAGGGTCGGATCTGGGTGGAGAGCGAGTTGGGCGAGGGATCCCGATTCATCTTTACGCTGCCCAAAGAGATCGAACAGGTGTAAGGGCAGGGACGGACGCGCATGAACGATTCCACCCCCGCCGAGGGCCGGGTCCTCCTGCCCCTGATCTTTCACCTGCATCAGCCCGTCGGCAACTTCCCCTCGACCTTCGCCCACGCCTATCGTCGGAGCTATGAGCCGCTGGTTAACGCCCTGATGGCGAGCGGTCTGAGTTTCAACCTCCACATCTCCGGGGCGCTTCTGGACTGGTTGGTCGCCAACCGGCCTCGCTTTATTGACCGTCTGCGACACCTGAGCGGGGAGGGGGCGGTGGAGATTCTCGGCGGAGGATACTACGAGCCGATTCTCCCCATGCTCCATCCCTCCGACCGGCGGCGGCAGCTCACCCGGTTGGCCGATCGCGTGGAGGAGCTATTCGGACGTCGTCCCCGGGGGGCCTGGTTGGCGGAACGGGTTTGGGAGCCGGTGCTGGCCGCTGATTTTTCCCGGACCGGTTACCGGTACACACTTCTGGACGACCGGCATTTTCTCGACCTGGGCTGGCGACGCGAG
>DAOVLG010000130.1 GCA_030631385.1 Candidatus Coatesiibacteriota bacterium
ACGGAGAAGGCTGGGGGTTACATTCAAAGAGCCACTCGCGCGGGTCCTCCATGCCTTCGGTAACCTGCAGCTCGAGGAAGACCGTGTTCCCCCGGTGTAGCTGAGAGGTATTCAGCGTCAACGTCTTCCAGGTTGGCGGCTCCTCTTTCAGATCGAAGCCCTTGAACCCCTCGGAGATTGCTTTTATCTGCTCGTCCGTCAACTCGACGACGACGTCCCTTCCCTTGGCGCTTTGCACCGTCTTGGCCTGGGAGTCGGTCAGGGTGATCGTGACCTCGCACCGCTTCTCTCCCGCCGAAGCGACGACGACGAGAAGCAGGAGCACAAACAGGACCAATCTGCTGAATGTACCTTTCATCCTTCGCGCCTCCTCTATCCAGGTTTTATATGGGCTGAGGAATATCCACCGGGACGTTAACGTCAACCGCGACCGGTAAGAGAGGTGTGCGTCAAGCACGCCCCTTTAAGGTTTGTAAGCTTGACGAGCTACGGAGATATGACCTTAACACTGATACATTTTATCGTTAGTCTCGGGTTATCCGGGTCTTTGCAGAGCCAGGTTTTGACAGAAAGGAGGACCGTGTTCCCCTCGCGCAGATCCATGAAAGCACAGAAGAAGGACGGATACATGAGTAGCGGCTCCTCTTCCAGATCAAAAAGCTTCATCGCCCTCATGGTGATTGTGTTTATCTGCTCGTCCGTTAATGTCACATTCACGGCGCTGGACGCCCCATACGGCGCATCTTTCACTTGCTCAAACTGGGGCTTGGTCAGGGTGATCGTTACAGTGGGGGGCTCTACTTCCGCCCTCCCCTGGGCCAGGACGGGGATCGTAAGAACCGCCAGTAGGATCGAAACGATTATCACGGCTGGTGTGGCCCTCATCTTCTGTCCCTCCTTTAAATGTAAAAAACTAGGTTACGCCAGTATATACGCTTTAGCAACCTTTATCAAAGTGATTCCTGAACGGGCATCGGCGCTCCTTTTGGGGCCGTCAGGGTTCAGATGGACAGGTACTCCTCCGGTCGCATCCGATAGCCTTCGGGATGATACTCGCCGGTGGCCTTCTCCTGCTCGTACTCGAGACGCGGCCCCTTCCTGGCGAGCCGCCCCAGTTCAGCGAGGAAGTGGAGGATATCCTCCTCGTCGTTGTAGATACCGAGACTCGCGCGGACCATTCCCGGAATCCGCCGCCGGTCCCCGGCCAGTATCTCAACCGCCCGCTCGGCGAACTCTTCACGCCCGATGTCCAAGAGCTCCACGACTAAGGGTTGGGTGCAGAAGCAGCCGTTGCGCACGCCGATACCCCCCTCGTATGACAGCACCGCCGCCACGAGTTGATGGGGCACGTCGTCGAGGTTGAAGGAGACCACGCCCAGGCGCCCTTCGGGAGCGTCGGTGTCCGCCGAGCCGTAGATGGTAACGCCTGGAATAGCGCATATGCCTTCCAAAAGCAGCTTCGCCAGCTCCTTTTCCCGTTGTTGTATCCTGTCGAAGCCGATGGATTGGAGGGTCCGGGCCGCCGTCGCCAGGGCCACCGCGCCGACCACGTTGGGCGTGCCGGCTTCGAGAAGATTCGGCACCTCGGCCCACACCACCTCGTCGCGGGTGACGAGTTTCACCGTCCCGCCGCCCCGGCAGGCCGGACCGCAGCTGCTCAGTGCGTCCCGGCGGGCGACGAGCGCCGCGCCACCGTAGGGTGCGTACATCTTGTGGCCGGCGATAACGATGTAATCCAGTTGGGCGCCCGGTTCCGAGGAATCTACCTCGATGGGCAGGTGGGGCGCGAGCTGCGCGGCGTCCACCAGGATTCTCACCCCGTTGGCGTGGGCGATCCTCGCCAGCTCGTGGACGCAGATCACCTGGCCCGTGATGTTGCTCGCCCCGGTGACCGCGACGAGCGCCAGACGATCGGAGAGGCTTGCGACGAGCCTTTCCGTGGCGGCGAGATCAATACCCCCCTCACCGTTCAGCGGAAGGTACGCCAGTTCGGCATACCGGCGCCAGGGCAGATCGTTGGAGTGGTGCTCCAGGGGGCTGACGAGGACCACCGGGTTCTCGGGGAACCTCATGCAGCAGGCCAGCTTGTTGACCGCCTCGGTGGTGTTGACGCAGAAGACGGCCACGTGTTTCTTCGGGTCGGCGCCGACGAAATCGAGGACGATCTCCCTGGCACGTTCGTAGACGTGGGTGGCCACGGTGCTCTTGAATCCGGTTCCGCGGTGGATGGAGGAGTACCAGCCGATGAACTCGTCCACCTTGTCCCGCACCGTGGTGAAGGCCGGGGTGCTGGCGGCGTTGTCCAGATAAACGTACCGCCGCGTACCGCCGGTGGCGAGGGGAACCTCGGTATCCCAGCCGACTATCCATTCGCGGATGTTCCAAACCTCTGCCAAGGCTTCTCCTTCATCTGTTTTGGGGAATTCGAGGGCTTGGTTTCGCCCCTTCAAATGGCTTTGATGATCTGCGCCGGGCGATAACCGAGGCCAATCGCGATTTCGCCCCTCCGGTGGAGCGGTTACAACAGAACCAGCGCCAAGCAGGTATACCTCTCCTCCGCCGACTACTACGACACGGTCAACGAGATCGAATACTACGACCTGGACAGCCTGCTGCTGATCGGGGGGCGGCTCATCTACGTGGACGGCTACTGCGGGTCGGAGGCTGCCGAGGCGTTTCGGGAAATCGTCATCGCCACCGTCCCCTCGATTACCGAGCACGAGGGTTGGTAATACGTCGCTACATTAAAAGGATATGATCACCATTAGTAAACGGACCGATACAAAGGTGTATCTTCCTTATAAATATTGCGGATAGGACAAGTCGTGTGTTCACCTTAGCGCTTAAAGAAATTGGCGCCTTGGACGACGAACACCGTTAAACTGGATTATGGGTCTTGGGTCCTTTCGTAGGGCGGGGTTTCCCAACCCCGCCGCCGCTTTTAAGAGCATTATCCCTTTTTCGGCGGGGATGGAATCCCCGCCCTACATCCTTGGGTCGGAAATCTTTCTCTCTTAGTGGAGTTAAATTGGTCCAGATAAGGGTTGTGATCCCTTCTTTTGCTACGCCGGGGCGCTACAGGTAATCTCCCCGTCTTCCTGCAGCAATAAGGGACAGCCGCCGCCGCACAGGGGGAACTCGGCGCATTCGCGGCACTCATCCGGAACCCAATCCCGGTTGCGCAGGCTCACCGCCAGGGGGTGGTTCCAGATGGAATCCCAGTCGTCGGTGAGGATGTTCCCCAAAGCCTCGAAGTAGCTCTGACAGGGCAGAACGTCGCCGTTGGGCTCCACGGCGAGGTTGTACTTCGCGGCGGAGCAGGTCTTGATACCGACGCCTAATTCGATGGGATTCAGGTCCTCGTAGCGGGTCGGCGTGTACCAGAGGAAGTTCAGACCCAGGCCGACGGCGGCGTCGAAGAACTCCTCCACGTGGGGGGCGAGCTCGGTCTCGGTGAAGGCGTCGGGATTGCCCTTTCCCCTGCCCGAGTGGATCATCCCGTTGGCCGCCACCTGGGTCAGTCCCAGACCGGCTATAAACTCCACCGTCCGGCGGACCCCGTCCGCGTTGCGCCGGGTGATCGTCGTGTTGGTGAGAACGTAGAGCGGCTGTTCCAGGGCGTTCTTTATCCCTCGGACCGTCTCCTTCCAGGCCCCACCAGCGCCCACCATGTCGTCGTGCACCGCCTCATCGTGGCTCTCCAGCGTGATCTGCACGTGGTCGAGACCGACCTCAACCAGTTTTGCCAGGTATTCCCTGTCGGCTAAAATCCGCCCGTTGGTCAACAGACCGGTCACCAGGCCGATGTCCTCGGCGTACTCGATGAGATCGCGCAGGTGGGGATAGAGGGTGGCCTCGCCGCCGGTGAAGGTCACGTGGGGCACCCCGGCCTCCCACAGCCTCTCCATGACCCGGCGCCAATCCTCCTTGGTGAGCTGGGTCATCCCAGACCTGCCCGGGGGCACGTAGCAGTGGCCGCATTCGTTATCGCAGTCGTAGGTAAGGACCAGGTCCACCCGGTAGGGGGCGAAGGTTTTTACGCTGAAGGGCTCGTAACGGTCGAGGTCGAGGTAGGTGACGGGGCAGATGTCCCCGCCCCGGCCCAGCTCGGTGATGATGTCCCGGATCTTCTCGTAATCCGCCAGGGCGATCTTCCGGGGCACGTCGTAGCGGGCGGTTATCTCCCGCACGGCGTCGCGCGCGGTCCGCTCCTCGACGATCAGCTTGGCGTACTCGGCGGCGGTCTGGTTGAGGTGGATGATCTTGGCCGCGTTGACCACCAGGGTGCCGTTGCCGTTGGGCTCGACGCGCAGATGGACCCGGTAACCCTCCATAGCATCGCCGGAACGTAGATGGAAGATACCCGGTTTCAGCGGCTTTGGCCGTTCCAGGAAGGATTCGACGAGGTGGTGCTCGGCGGGGTGATCCGGATCGGCCACCCGACGGCGGCGATGGACGACCAGAATCAACAGGATTATGGCCAGCGCGATCACCGCGGCGCCGATACCGATGAAGAGCCAGCGCACCAGGGCGCCCGAAGAGTTCTCGGCGACGATCCTGCCCTCCTCCGGGCCGAAACCGACCAGCAGACCGATCAGGAGCAGGGCGACGCCCACCGCCGCCAAGATGCCCACCAGAACGAAATCGAGAGCGCCTCTACGCATTATGTATTAAACTCCTTCGGATCGGTGACCAGCACGCACCGGCCTAATTAGTCTTTTACCAAGGCCAGGGGGTGAGGATTCCATCAATCTGTTCCATCAGAGAAATGGTCTCTTTCAGAGCAATCACTATCTTCTGATAGTGTGTTATGTCGTCGTAGCTCAGTTTGCGGCCCTTGCGGTCTTTCAGCCACTTATGGCACACCTGGTAGCCGCCGACGTGGAAGTTCCAAACATCCGGCTCAACGCCGGAGAAGTACTGCTTCTTGTTTATGTAGACCCGCCGTTTATCCTCGTCGTAGCGGAGCTTTTCCACCTCATTTCCCAGATCCAGCGGGCCCTCAAGGTCAACACCGGATTTAGATGGGTCGAGCCTATCCGATTCCATGAGGTGCAGTTTAACCAGGTCATGACCTTTGGATACCAGATTGTGGAACAGCTTCTTGTCATCAGTGAGCGGCACGCGGGGGAAGTCTATTTTCAAAAACACAGCGTAGCGGGAGCGGTAGGTGGGCGAGTGCAGCACGGCGTAAATGTAGTAGAACACGTCCTCCGGCGTAATATACTCCCTCTCCCTTTGGGAGAGGGCCGGGGTGAGGGAAGGAACAAAAGTTACTCCAAGCTTCTCCTCAAGCTCGGCAATAAAGTCCGGCGCAAGGTTGGGCTTGCGGCCTTCGCCCTCCACGGCAAATTCAACCTTATCCGCCGTGGGGTATAGGTAAAGGGGGAAATGGAAGCTATTGTTTGAAGTTTTAGGTGATAAAAGAATTTTCTCTGAGATGAATTTGGTAACGTGAGCATGAGCGAATGTTTCACCTTTTGTCATTCTACTAGTCAGTAATGCTAGATTATTTCCTCCCAGCATATGGGACATGACTTTATAGACAGGCCATCTAACTATTGAATGATGGTAGAAAAGTGATCTTGTATCAAAAGGTCGATAAAGACAGGATACGATATTAGATGAAACATCATCCATTTTCTTTATCATCGAATGGGATTCTTCTAGCGTTCTTTCTCGTACATCTCTTAGACTATATTTATCACGTGCTCTTTTAACTGTATTGTTTGCAAAGTCTTTAATTCTATTTATAACTTCCTCTTGAGTAAATCCGAACGCAAACCGATCTCTCGATGTTATTAAGCCAGTGTTATTAACCAGCATTATATCCGTAACC
>DAOVLG010000361.1 GCA_030631385.1 Candidatus Coatesiibacteriota bacterium
GCCGGAGACGTCGTAGAGCGCCACCTCAACGTAACCGCCCTCGGCGAGCTCGACGTTGAACCGAGCGGAATCCTGGACCGGACAGGGCCAGGGGGCGGACAGAACGATTCTCGGCTCAATTGACGGCTCGGGCGCCTCGCCGCCGAAGAGCTCCTGCCACTTTATCCGCGCCGCCAAAACGTTGGCGATGATGTCCTGCAGGTCCTCGCCGGCCACCAGCGCCACGGCGTAGTCCCGCGTCTGGCCCGGCGCCAGGTCGTAGAGCTGGTAACCCAAAAGGAACCGCCAGTCGAAGGCGAAATCGGGCAGATCCTGAAACCGCCCCACCTGCGACAGCATTCCGTAGTAGTAAGCTTGGGGATTCCAGTGGAAGTCCTCATAGATCGTCCAGCCGTGGAAGCTCCCCGCGGGCGCATCCCCCAGCGTCACCGCGCCGAAGTAGAGCTCCTCGGCTCCCCAGCTTGTGTCGTTGTACATGTAGGCGAACTGGTTCACGCTCCTGTAGACGGCGAGGTCGTCAAAGCAATCCACCCCCACGTCCATGTCCATGTAAAGCCCCACGGCCAGGTCCTCCAACGTCCGACCGCTTGTATTGAATACGGTCCACAGGATGCAGATGTAGTCCCCGTCGGGCCAGTGACCGAAGCCGAAGCTTTGCTGGCGAACCTTCAGGCCCAGATTGTACGGGTTGTTCTCGTCGGTCATGTACACTAAGTAGTTCTCATCGCCGTAGGGGAGAGGAATGTCACCCCAAGGGACCTCAGTCGGCCAGTCGTCGTCGCCGTAGAACTCCGTTTCCAGGTCCCAGCTGTCGGAGGTGTTGAGTTGATCCACCACTCCGAGGGCTAAATGGCCTGTACACAGAAGGTCTGAACCGTCACCCCCCGGCCAGACCGCGTTATCAATATACGTGTCGGTCAGCGTCAGGTACAGGGCGTTTATATCGTGCGTCACCGACTCCGGAGGTAACGAAGGACCATCGGGTTGGACAGCCCCAAAGGTCGAGTACGCCGCGACCGGCAGGGTAAGTGCGAGTAATAGGAAACTTATCCTCCTCATCGAACCTCACCCCCATTCAAAGCCACCACCGGCGGTTCTTCGCTTCTGGAGAGACCGACGGGCCGGTAGGCGGCTGCACGTCCATCGAACCGGTCGCCCTGAGCCAGACAGACGGTGAAGTCGTCGGCAACGGCCAGGTGATATATCTCATCCTCTTCCCAATCGAAGGGCACCCGCTTTATCTGCCGCCCGGCTGAATCAATGACCAGGAACTCCTGGTCAAGCCCCGAAACCAGGTAGACGAATCCGTCCGGCGCCACCGCCGCGTCCGAGGGGAAGCGGAAGTCCGCCGGCAGCTCCGGGGCGGAAATGCGCCAGACCAGCGCCCCGCTCACCGCATTGAAGGCCAGGAGCGACTCTTCCGCCATGTCCACCACGTACAGGGTGCCGCCGTCGCTCACGTCCAGGCCGAAGGGGTCTGCCATCCCCGACCCCTCGTGACCGGACTCGCCGATGGAGCGCAGGTAATTCCCCTGCGTGTCGAGAACATCCACGACGTTCTCATCCACATTTATCGTGAAGAGCTCTCCTGAATAGAAGCCCAGCTCCTTGTATTCCGTCTCCTGGTAGCCGACGTTTTCCACCCACTCCAAATCCATCGTCCAAACACGGAGCATGGCCGACTGTAGAGGGGTGCCCATCGTGTAGATGTTGTCCTGCCCCACCGCGGGATAGCCCCAGCAGACCTGGTCCGATTGCAGCTCATGTACCCCGTCGGTGCTCAACCGGCAGAGGTAGTCCATGTCCACGGGTCTTTCAATGCAGTAGAAGACGCCGTCTCCCTCCGTCGGCAGGTAGTAGTCCAGTGAAGTCCACGCCTCCTCGAAGTCGTAGTAGGGCGTGGCCCAGACCTTCGCCGAGGGGTCCGACTCCTGGCCGCCCGTGACCGCGGTCAGCCGGTACTCGTAGTACGTGCCGTTGACCGCCGTGGAATCGGTGTAGGTGGTGGTGCCGCCGCTGCGCTCGGCTATCTGCTCGAAGGGCCCGCCCTCGGTGGCGCGGTAGACGCGGTAGTCGTCCGGTTCGCCGGAGGGCGGCTCCCTCCAGGCGAGATCCACCTGGGAATCGAGGCCGCTCGCGGCGGTCAGGCTCCGCGGCACGTCCGGCGTCGGCTGCGGCTCGGTGGTCGTGCAGGCCAGGACCAGGACGATGAATATCAACAAAACAGCTCTGGGAATCATTCCTCCTCCAATATTACGAAAACCAATCAAAGACCTTTGCAGATTTACATCATAGTCCATCCCAAAAACTGCGTCAACGAAAAAAAGGGGATCACAACCCCTATCTGGACCAACTGGAACCCCACTAGGAAAGGGGTATTTCCGACCCATGGATGTAGGGCGGACCATCCTGAGGGTCGGCTCCTACCTGTTTTCAATGGTGAAATAAAGCATCGTTCGCGGGAAATTATTATCAAATTCAGACACTAGTAAAAGTCGCAATTTCCCGTAGGGGCGACCCGTGGGATGAATCCCCTGCGGTCCCCCGCGGGCGGGGGCGGAGCCC
>DAOVLG010000315.1 GCA_030631385.1 Candidatus Coatesiibacteriota bacterium
ATCGCGGTTTGAGCCGTATGCGATGCGCCGGCCGTCCGGATACCTGCCCCGGCTACGGCCCCCGTCCTCTTTGCGGGGCTACTGGGTTCGGTTGCCCCCGTCGGCGTCCATCACGAATATCTCGTAGTCCCCGTCGCGGTCGGAGTTGAAGGCGATGGGGCCGTTATCAACGTCCCCGTCTCCGTCGCCGCCTCCCGGAACCGTACACGAGCAACACAGTATGAGTCCCAGGAGAAGCGCACGGATTAAGTAAAGATTTCTCATCTCCCTTCCTCCAAACCAGAAAAAGCTTCACGGCTATTAAACATTAAAGCGAAAGTCCTGTCACGGACTTGTGCCGCGCCGCGTGGTATGATTCAGGCGCACCATCACCGTCGGGAGGAGTTTTTTTGGGCCTCTACGAACTCAGGGAGGGGCGTCGGTTCCTCGTTCGTGTGCCAAGGGGCGAGGAGCTGGTCGCCCACGTTGACGACCTGATCAACGAGCACGGAATCGAGCAGGGCTTCATCTCCGGTATCGGAGCCGTGTCGGAGGCCACCATCGGCTTCTACGACCAGGACACCCATGAGTACCGCGAACTAGACCTCACCGGCGGGATCGAGATCGTCTCGCTCCTGGGTAACATATCGCAGAAAGAAGGACGCTCCCACGCCCACCTCCACATCGGTCTGGCGGATCACGAGGGCCGGATGTACGGCGGACACCTGAGCGGGGCGAGGGTCTTTTTAACCGAGCTGGTGATCGTCGAGTTCACCGGTCGCGAATTGGAACGGGTTCCAGACGAGGCCACCGGTCTGGTCTGCTGGCCCTGAGTATTCCCCGTAGGGGCGGGGCTCTGTCCCCGCCCGCGGGAGGCCGCAGAGGGCCTCCCCTACGAATGCTTTTCCAGAGGATTAAGGAATTTACAAAGGGGTTCATCCCCCGACAAAGACTTCCGTTTTTCCGACAGTACTACTATCGGATTCGGGGGCGACTCTACACTGGAAAAAAGGTTTACTGCCCGATCTGTCGCGAATGGTATCGTCGGTTTCTCCCCGCTGGATCGGAGCTCATCTGCCCCGGTTGCGGCTCCTGTCGACGTCATCGCTTGTTGCTTTTCTACCTCGAGCGTGAGACCGACGTCTTTCGCGATTGGTTGCGCGTGCTGCACGTGGGAACCTCGTTGACCCTTACTCGCTACTTCTCTCGGTGGCGAAGGCTCGCCTACGTCAGTACCGACTTGACTGAACCCTACGTCATGGTCAAGGCCGACCTAACCGGGCTTCCCTTCCCTTCGGAGACTTTCGACGTCGTGCTTTGCCTTCACGTTCTAGAGCACGTGGTTGAGGATGTTAGATCAATTGGAGAGCTATACCGGGTCCTCCGTCACGGTGGTTGGGGGTTGATTCAGGTTCCGTTGGCCCCGTCCAGAGAAGTGACTTTCGAGGACTCGCGTATTCAGTTGCCTTCAGAGCGGGAACTCGTCTTTGGACACTCGGATCATGTGCGTATCTACGGGGGTGATTTCCCGCTTCGGCTCGGTTTAGCGGGTTTTCAGGTTGATTACTTGGACTATACGGCTCGGTTGACTGAGGGTGAGGTGGAGTGCCTGGGTCTCGCCGGCGCAGGGGGATTCCACCTCTGCCGTAAAAACTGATCCGCCTTGATAAAAACGAGACAGCAAGGCTTCTCCCTCATCGAGATGCTCATCGCCAGCGCCATCCTGATGATCGGCGTTGCGGGCGTGCTCCTCTGGCAGCCGCCGGGGAGGAGGCTGGAGTGTCTGGAGGTGGGACAACTGGTCACGCCCACGAGGTAGCCACCGTAATGTAAAAGGGATCACTACTCTTATCTGGACCAACTGGAACTCTACCAAGAGAGAGGTATTTCCGACCCATAAATGTAGAGCGGGGATCCAATCCCCGCCGAAAAAAGCATAATAATCTTAAAAGCGGCGGCGGGGTTGGGAAACCCCGCCGCCTCATACCTCTAATTGAACCGTGTTCGTCGTCCAACTACCACCTTCTTTAAGCGTTAAGGTGAACATATTTTGTTCCTATCTGCCATATTTATAAGGAAAATACACCTTATTATTGGTCCGTTTACTAACGGTGTTCCCTTGTAAAAAGAGGGGCCTGAGCCCCTCTTTTTTATGCCCCGGTGGAGGGTCGGTCTCCACCGGTGGAGGGTCGGTCTCCACCGCCGGAGGGCCGATTTCCGCCGCCGGAGGTACGGTCTCCGCCACCGGACCCCGGCTTACTCCGCCTGCGTCTCCGGTGGGAACGGTCGTCACGGGATTGGAGTCTGACGTGGGGACGATCCACCTTCTCAGCCACCGTCAGGGCAAAAAATGCCAGGTATAGCTCGTGGTAATAGACGCCGACCCGGCACAGATAGCCCCAGGTAAATCCGAGGAAGAGGAGGAAGGCCAGCGCCAGCTCGACGATCCGCAGGGTGGTGAAGGGCAGGCCGGCGCCGAGGATCCAGACCACCCGTGCGATCGTGTAGAGGATGAATACCCCGGCGAGGTTGACTCGCATCCACCCGCCCGCCGCCAGCCTCTCCAGCCGGCGGCGCACCTCGGGCGAGTGCTCGGCCAGGGCCGAGAGGCAGAGCTGGTCCCGCAGCCCCTCGTTGGCGGTCTCGTACTTGAAGTAGTTGCGGAAGGCGTTCTTAAAGGTCTGGGGGAAGTTGCGGTCGAAGGAGTGTCCCGCGCTGTGCGCCAGCTTTACCTTTAACAGACCGGCTTCCCGGCTCGCACGCTCCAGGAAGAAGCTGCCCGGAACCGGTCCGAAACAGAGCCTCTGGATCAGCCGGCCGAGCCGGCCGAAGACGCCGGAGAGGATCAGTCCCGCCGTAAGGCCGAAGATCAAGAAGGCCAGCACGCCGATCAACCCAACGCCGCGGATGCCGAAGAGGGCGAAGAGGTTGACGTTGACCCTCCAGGCGGTCAAGACGACCAGCGAGCCGGGCACTCCCGCGGCGAGCAGGTCGTACCGGTTGAAGCTGTAGTG
>DAOVLG010000159.1 GCA_030631385.1 Candidatus Coatesiibacteriota bacterium
CCCGTTCGCGGTTCCGCAGGGAGTAGTCATACCAGCCGATCCCACCCACGAAGGCCACGTCGTCCACCCGCACCGGCCCGGAGTCCAGGTACTCCCAGCCGTGGCGGTCGCACATCTCGGGAATCAACCGGTCCAGGCGGTCGTAGCTCGTCTCGCCTCGGGACTGCCAGTATAGCGGCACCCAGACGTCGTGGTTCCCGGCGACGAAGATCGCCGGAAACGGCAGCTCCCCGATCTCGGCGAAGGATTCATCGAGGACGTCGAGTCGTCCCGCCAGGTCGCCCAGGAGCACGAAGACGTCGGGCGAGAGCTCACGGAGGCGGTTCCCCAAAAGCTTCGGTACCCGGCGGGCGGCGTCGGAGTTGTCGGCGTGGATGTCCGAGGTAAAGGCTACGCGCAAATATCACCTGCAAGTCTTTAGGAAAAAGTATTTTAGCGGAGACAGGATCCGAGCACAAGGCGACGAAAAGGGCGGGACCCAGCGTCCCGCCCCTCCCGTTAAAGAGGCGCGCATCGCCCTACTTGCTCAGGGCCAGGTCATTCAGGATGCTCTTCAGGGCGTTCTTGACGGTGTTCTTCTGGGCCGTGGAGACCTTGGCGTAGAACATGACTCCGCCGCTGCCGGTGCCGGAGACGCCGACGAAGTACACCTGGCCACCCGACTCGTGCAGGCGCAGGGCGTAGGTGACGCCCGAGGTGTTCTTGGTTACGACGACCTTGGTTCCCGTCGTAACCGCTTTGGCCTTCTCCGCCAGCTTCTCCTGGCAGAGAGCGTCCATGTCGTTCTTGCCGAGCCCCTTGGCCGCGCTTAAGGGGGTGCAGGTGATGGTCACGCCGCTCGGCCCGTTGATGGTGAAGCTGCCGGGCGAGACGGCACCCTTGCTCCAATCAGCGTTGGGCAGGGTGATGTCCACCTCGACACCGCCGATGGTCGCCTCGAAACCGGTCGAGGTTGCGCCGGGGCCGGGTCCGCCGACGGCTCCGCCGGTGGTGGCGATTGCGGCCAAGGCAATCCCAAGAACGATCAAGGTTAGCTTGCGCATAGCGTAATCCTCCTCGTGAATCTGGAAACGTGGATTGAAAGATTATAGCCGCTCAGCGTCGGATTGACAAGTTTCCTCCGTCAATCCTCGGCGGGTCGTGAGAAACCGAGATTCGAGAGGGCCTCCACCGCCTCGGCGCGCGGGGCCGTGGCGGCGAAATCAACCAGGAAGCACCCGGCAACCGAGTAGTAGACCCCGACGATCCTGCAGGTGTAGAAGCCGCCCTTGGGATAGACCTCCAACCGGTACCGAAACCCGGCCTCCCCGCCGGTGCGGACGTCCAGGAGGCCTTCGGGCTTCAGGGAGGGGAAACGCTCCGTTAAAAGCACGGAGAGGTCCGCATCATCGGGGTTTTTCTCGAAGTCCGGCCCCTCCATCACCGCACCGGAGGCGAAGGGCTTCCCCGATTCGGCGTAGAATAGCTCCACGATGGCCAGGGCGTCGCCGTAACCGGGGTAGAGGTACGCGGTGAGATATTCGGGCAGGACAAGCGAGACCTCGTCCGAAAGCGCCGCCACCCCCGCCGGGGAAGAGGATACAAAAAGAACGAGAAAGAATGGGATCATCTCCGAGATGTATTCTCCGTGGGTGATTCTACCCGTTTGGGTCGTTACGGCGGTTAAACGGAACGCCATCTCCCTGAGAAAAGATATGGAAACAGCGCCTGAAAGCGACGTAGTCCGGTTCGGGCTGGATCACGCCCGCGCCGGCGGTGGCACAGTTTTTGCGCAAATCAACCTCGGAGAAAATCCGCCGCGCCCCTTCCTGCAAAAACCTGTGCCACCGCCTCGAAAACTGTGGTAACGACGGCCGTGCGCCGGGCGACCGATACGCCGAGCGAAACCCTATAGCATTCGGCACACGCCCGCGCCGGCTGTATCCGCCGTAAATACTGATGCGGGGTGTCAAACAGGAAAGAACTAGTCCAGCTCTCTTCAAAGGGTGCCGCCTATCCCTTTTGAGGCGAAGTATTCCTCCGCCGGGATGCTCATCAGCACGATGTCGTGCCAGCGGTCGCCGTGCCAGTAAGCCTCCCGGTACCGTTCCTCCTCGGTGAAGCCGCACTTGGCGTAGGCGCGGATGCCCCCCTCGTTGAAGGCATGCACCCTGAGCCAGATGCGGTGGAGGTTCAGCTCCTCGAACCCGTACTTGAGGGTGAGGGCGGTCATCTCGGCGCCGTAGCCCTGGCCGCGCAGCTCGGGCGGCCCGACGAATATCCCGAACGCGGCGCAGCGATGGAGGCGATCTATGCCGTGGAGCCCCACGTTGCCCAGCAGGCTGTCGTCGCTATTGGAGCGGGCGGCGAGGACGATGTCGTTCTCACGCCCGCCCACGCCCCGGACCCACTCCTCCTCCTGCGCTAATGTCAGCGGCTTGCACATGGTTAGGGTGCGGCGGGTGTCGGGCTCGTTGAGCCAGCGGGCGTAGAGCGGCGCGTCCCCGGCGAGAGGTACACCCGTTCACCCTCGAGGAATACATCAGGCTTGTCGTCCATAATCAGCCTCCGCTACGCCCCCCTACGGCTTGTCACACCGTCGAAAACCCGTAGCGCGGGGCTTCTACGCCCCGCCCGGCGTGCATAGTTCCCTCTCCCCTCTGGGGAGGAGCAGTCGCCCACGGGCTGGGGTGAGGGGCCACCCCTCAAGCGTTCCGCACCGCCTCGATGGCCCCGGGGACGGCCTCTAAAATGTCCTCGGGCGAGGCGCTCCAATCGCCGGCACTCTCCGCGGCCAGCTCGCCGGCCAGTCCGTGGAGGTAGGCCGCGGCCACCGCGGCGGAGAAGGGTTCGACCCCCCGGGCCAACAGCGCCCCCAGACCCCCGGAAAGCACGTCGCCCGAGCCGCCGACGGCCATCCGCCAGTCGCCGGTGGGAATGAAACAGGCGGTCCCGTCGGCGGAGGCGACCACGGTGCGGTAGCCCTTCAACAGGCATACCCCGCTTATCTCCTCCGCCAGCTTCCGAGCGCTGCCGAGGCGGTCGGTGTTGACTAGAGCGGCCGACGAGCCGAGGAGCCGTCCCGCCTCGCCGGGATGGGGGGTGATCACCAGGGGGGCGCGTATCCTCATCAGCACGTCCAGACCGGTCGTGTTCAGACCGTCGGCGTCCACCACCAGGGGCACCCGGACCCCGGGCAGGACGTGCTCGAGGGTCCGGCCGACGCACCCGTCGGCGCCCAGACCCGGACCGACCACCGCGGCGTCCCCCGAGTTGAGCTGGACCAGGGCCGACTCGGCCCCGTAATGGGTGACGAAGCCCGCCTCGTCGGGCAGCTCCACCGAGGTGACCCCCAGCATGGCCGGTTTGACGAGCATCAGGACCGAGGCGGTGGTACAGAGTGTCACCAGCCCCGCCCCGGCGCGGCAGGCGGCCAGGCTCGCCAGCCCCGCGGCGCCCGAGTAGTCCCGGCAACCGGCCAACAGGTTCACCGTCCCCCGGCCGCCCTTGTGCGTGTCCGGCGCGGGGGGAGAGAAATAGGGGGCGGCGTCCCCCGGTTCGGCGTAGAAGGTCTTCAGGCCATCGAAGCGCTCCGGCAAAACGCCGATGGGCGCGGTGACGATCTCCCCGGCCAGCAAGTATCCGGGCGGGAGGAAGAGGCCGGTCTTCGGCGCGGCGAAGGTGACGGTGAGATCGGCCCTGACCGCCAGCTCGGCGGCGCCGGTGGTCGAATCCAGCCCCGACGGAACGTCCACGGAAACGGTGTAGGCTGGGCAGTCGTTGAGCGCCCGGATGACCGGGTCGAAGAGCCCCCGCGGTTCGCCGGTGACCCCGGTGCCCAACAGGGCGTCCACCACGACCTCGGCCTGCACCAAGGCGCGGCGGAGCTCGGCCACGTCGTCCTCGTTCTCGATTATAAAGACGCCACGCCCGCCGGCCTTGAGCACCTTCCAGTTGGCCAGGGCGTCGCCGGCAAGATCGTCCGGGTTTCCAACGCTGAAGACGAGCGGCTCGATTCCGGCGCCAGCCAGTTGCCGCGCCACCACCAGCCCGTCGCCGCCGTTGTTCCCCTTCCCGACGGCGATCACCACCCCGCCGGATGTGAGGTCATCGAAGCGGGAAAGGATCTCGTTGGTAACGCCCCGGCCCGCGTTCTCCATCAACGCCATCCCGGGCAGGCCGTCTTCGGCGATGGTCGCCCGGTCTATCTGTCTCATCTCGGCGGTGGTCGCCACCGGTCGCATGGTCAGTTCCTTTTCGGATTGCAAAGCGGAATATCTTTCCCAGTTTACCAGATTCTTGGTCCCCTTGGAACCGATACCCGAACGCCCCTCCTCAGGTGCTCACCCAAAAAAACCGCCCCGCGGGCGGTGAAAAACGATCGGGGGAGGCCGGTCCTAGAAGAAGAAACTCACCCCGGCGCCGAAGGTCATGCCGGCGAAGTGCTCCTCCTCGGGAACGAAGGGGTGGACGTAGTGGTAGCCTACCTCGATGATCGTCATCGGCTGGAGGGGGAACTCGATCCCCAGCTCGATCAGTACGGCGAAGTCGGCGACGTCCTGGCGGTAGCCGAAGCGATCGCGGCGCTCGATGCCGAGGGAGGTGGACCGGAGCTGGAAGGCCGGACCCGCGCCGAAGTACGGGGAGATCCAACTGGTGGGTGCGAAGCTTATCCGGGGGGCGACGCCGAACACCATCAGGTTCCCGGTGACGTCCTCACCCCAGTTCTGCCAGACATCGGTCATCACGAAGGAGGTGAACTCGAAGAAACCGTAGATTTCGAGCTCGCCGCCCTTGAAACGGTACCCGGTGCGGAAGGAGCCGCCATAACCGCTGTCGAAGTAGTAGGACGGCCCGGCATGGATCCAGTAGCCGCCGAAGATGCCCACGGCGAAGCCGTCCACCGGCTTGCGCGGGGCGGCGGCGAAGGCCGTCAGCAGTAGCAGCAACAACAGCGATACAACGGCTTTACGCAAAACCCCCTCCAGCCTGGGCCCGCATTTTACGGCAGTATAGCAGGGCATTCGGATAAGTGTCAATGAACCCAATAGCTTGAGAGCAAAAACCGGACCAGGAAACAGGTGGGATTGTGGGGCTTTCAGCGACCGCGTGGGCCGATTTCGCCCCGGAGGAGGGTGATTCCCACCCACGGGAGCCGAATATGTGAAGTTGACTAAGCCCCGAAAAGCCGCTCTACAAAGAAAACCGGCTAATCAACTACACTTCACGATCAGCAGGCTGGAGGCTATACTGCATTTGGTGGGATGAAATTCGGCTCCAAGCCGTGTGGGTGACTGGTTGAGGCCAACCACCCCTATATCCTGCCTTTTTTCTAAACGGTCGCCGCTGAGTGTAGTACACTCCATAGTCTTTGTAGCCGGTATCATCAATATCCTGAATCAGTCTAAGGTTTACTATTTACCCTCACCCCTGGCCCCTCTCCCAAAGG
>DAOVLG010000445.1 GCA_030631385.1 Candidatus Coatesiibacteriota bacterium
CCCCGTATGGCACGTCGGGGCTGAGGGTCGAAATGCGCTTCTCGAGATCCCGGACCAGCTCGTACATGTCCTGTGAGAGGCCGGCCATGTCGGAAAGTATGGCGGCCTCAGCGGCGGCGTACTCCTCCGAATCGTGGTCGACGAAATCCAGCCCGAAGGTCGTGACCACCACCAGCTCATCCTCGGGCTCCGGGGTCTCGGAGCGTTCCAACGGGAGACCCGACCCACCCCCCTGTCCCAAGAGGTCCGCGGCCTGCTCCTCCTCCAGCTTAAACCCGGCCATGATCCGCAGGTTCTTGTAAAAATTCTGTAACTGGGTGAGCTGGAGACGGATGTTGCGCATGGAGCGCTCGTAGGCCCGTCTGTCCCGCTCAGCGGCGGCCCTGAGCGCCGAAAGCTCAGAGCCGGAGATCATCGCCGCTTCCTTATACTCGGTCACGCGCCGGGCGAGGAAATCACCACGCTCCTCGAGGGGCCTCAGCTCATGGACCGTCTCATCGTAGAGCACGGCGTAGTACAACGCCGTTCCGCCGAGGCCCAGGATCAGGACCGCCAGGGAAACGACGGCCACAACGAGCACCCAGCGCCGGATCAGATAGGGTCGCGCCGTACCCCCGGTGTGAGGTACGACTACTACGGACATACGGCGGATAAGGGGCATCCTCGAACTACTCCTCGGGAACGAAGATGAACCAGTCGCCACCCCGACGAACGAGGGTGAGCCAGTACTGGTCCGAGTGCCTGTTGCCGTGGGGATCTAAGAATACCTGGCGGATCAGAACCCGGCGCGCGTCGTCAGACGTTTCCTCAATCTGGATGACCTCGTGGTCAACGATCCTATCCAGGAAGTACTCTCGCTCGGCGGTGGGAACGAGTTCCCGGCGCCTCCGAGCCACCTCGTCAGGGGGGAATCCATCCCACGCCGCGAACCAGAGGCAGCCAACGAGGTCCTCGGCATCCCGATCGTTGTTCGCCCTAACGAAGACCTCGTACACGTCCTCCGGCACGGATTCACCGCAGGAGGCGAGGAACAGGGTCAGGACAAATAGATACAGTGTAATCTGATGCATCACCACCCGGACCGCAGAGTTGAAGCTAACAAAAGATTTTGAAAAACTCAAGTTGCACAACCTGTCTGTCCGCCCTCCGAACGACAGAGGCCGGCCTCATACCGGCCTCACGAACATTATTCTGATCTCAACTTACTGCGGTACCAGAGAGAGGGGGTAGGTTACCCGGACCGAGCCGCCCTCGATGGAGGAGAATCTCAAGCCGCGAATCCCACTTAATATCGGTCCGATCAGGTTGTTATCCGGCAGGGTGCTGTTGGAGAAGGTGGCCCCCTCGATGGAACCGTCGGGTCTGATGCCGAAGATGATTCTAATTGAGCCACTGGCATCCGGGTTGGTCCTGAGTAACTCGTTGTACTGTTGCCGGGCCTGACCGAGGGCCGAGGACACCGCTGCGCGGATCTCGGTCTGGGAGCGGTGGGGATTGCCCGCACCCTCACCGGTGATCTGAACCGGTCCGGCGACGCCGATTTTTCCGGTCCGCCCAATAATCCGGGGGCCGTTGGATTCAACCTCTGGCGCCTCGGCATGCAGTCGCTCCATCTCCTCCTCGAGCTCGGTGCGCTGTTCCTCCAACTGGGTGCGCCTCTCCTCCAGCATGGCTACCAGTTCGATGTTCCCAGCGGCCAGCGCCTGGGCGATGTCATCGTCAAGCTCGAGCAGACGGTCGTCAATGGCTACGAGACGAGAGTCTATCTCGCCGATCCGTTTCTCGAGCTCGGCGCGCTGCCCCTCGAGGGCCGTCCTTTCGCCGATAAGCTCGATGGTGAGCCAGGTTCCACCGGCGAGCACGACGGCAATGATGGCGGTGACCAGGATCGTCTGGCGCTTTCGGCGCTGTCTGACCACCCGCTCCATGTTCATGATCTCATCGGCCTCGGCATCGAGCTCGGCGG
>DAOVLG010000311.1 GCA_030631385.1 Candidatus Coatesiibacteriota bacterium
CCGCCTCAATCTCCTCGGTGGTCTTGAAGTAGGCGAACTCCTCCACCCACGCCTCTCCGACGATCCAGTTGATGTTCTCCTCCCGTTCGGCCTGGCACGCCTCCAAACCGGCGACCTCGGTTCGGCCGGCGGCACCTTCCCTCAGCTCCTCCTGACAGCTGAGGTTCTCCTCCCGGGCCTCCTTGAGTTCCGAGTACTCATCGGCGTGCTCCAAGATGACCTCCTGGAACCGGCCTTTGATGTCTTCCTTGTAGGTGAAAGCGGCGTAGGCGCGGAAAAACTCGGCGTCTTCGGTGATGTCTCGCCCGATGATGTCGCGGCCGGAAACGAAGGTCTGGAGCTCGGCGATGGCGGCCTGCATCTCACGGGCCTCCTCCTCGGCCTCGTTGAGCTCCTCGGGGAAGAGGACGTCCCCGCCGATGTTGCGGATGTCCTTGATCTCGTGGGTAATGATCGAGGTGACGAACTTCAGCTCCTCCTCGATGTCAGCGATGAGCTTCAGGAACTCCGGGTTGGAGTTGATGCGCTCGCGGTCGATGGTATAGCTGTCCACAACGTCGCCAAGGGTATCAATGGCGTCCTCGTACTCCCCCTCCTGGATCTGACAGTAACCGATGAGGATGTAGGCATCCGGGGCCAGCTCGGTGTTGGGGCAGCGGTTCAACAGAGACCGCATCATGACGATGACGTCGTCGTAATCCCCCTCATCGTCCCGATTGATCATTAGATAGGCCTTACCGACCTGGGCATCGTCCCAGTTCTCGATATCGGAGGCGGAAATCATCTCGTACTCAAGCCAGGCCGCGTTGTTGTCGCCCAACCGCTGGTAAAGATAAGCCAGGATGATATGGGCCCTCCCTATCAGGCGTTTCGTCGCGGTGGAATAGGTCGGGGCAGCGGCCATGTCTTTGAAAGAATCCAAAGCCGCCTCGAGCTTGTCCTGTTTCACCAGGCACAGGCCACCCAAATAGGCACCGTAGATGGCGTACTCTCCGCTCCTGCCGATGCCCTGGACGACGTCAACGGCCTTCTGGTACTTGGCCAGGCGGTAGTAACACATGCCGGCCACGTACCGACTGGCGTCGTTGAACTCGAAGGAGCTGAAATCGGTTTTGCCAGCTAACTCTTGGTAGAAGCGGATCGCCTCGTTGAAGCGCTCACGCTTGTAGCGCATGTACTCCAGGGTGTAGAGGGAGTACATGGACCAGGTGCTCATCGGGTGGTCCTTCTTGCATCGGACGAGCGGCTTCTGGGCGCCCTGGTAGTCGTCGACCTGGAAGTGGGAATCACCCCAACGGTAGAGCGTCTCATCGAGGCGGGAGTAGCCGGGATACCGCTCGACTATGAACCCGAAGATGTCCGCCGCGGCGAAGTAGGCGATATCGGTCTCATCACCGTACTTATCCATCCCCTCGTCGAAGTACATCTGGGCCAGCTCTTCCAGTCGGGCCAGCGAGGCGCCCAGGTAGCGGGAGTCGGTGTACTTGGCCTTGATGGTGTCGTACCGCTTCCGGGCGTTTTCCCGCTCTCCCAGGTAGAAGTGGCACTCACCCACATAGAAGATGGCTTCGGGTACATCGGTGTAGGAGCGGTAGACTTCCAAAAGCCGCTGGAAGATGGGGAGCGCCTTGGCGTAGCTGGCCGTTTCGAAGGTACTGTGCGCCCAGTACTTGTAGATCCACTCGAGCCGCTTCATCGAGGTCTTAAAGGCCGAGCGGAGGTGTGAGAAGTCGTCCACCACCCTCTGGTAGAAGTAAGCGGCGTCCTGGTAATCCTCGAGGGAGTAGTGGCACTCGCCGAGCTGGAGGAGCGCATCGCCCATCTTGGTGTAGGCCGGGTACTTCTCCCGCAAGCGCTCAAGGATGCCTATGGCGTCGTAGTAATCATCAAGCTTGTAGAGGGAATCACCCCAGATAAAGTAGACGTCGTTCCGTCGGGAGAAGTGGGGGTACCAATCGTCAATGAACTCGAGCTCATCGATGGCGTCCTCGTACTTCCCCCTGGCCTGAGTCCGGTAGGCCTCGGCCCGTTCGTTCTCATTGCGCTTCTCGGCGCGGGTGGCTTTATCCCAGAAATCCTCGGCGCGGGAGTACTTGTCCATGGCGGAGATGAAATCGCGGCGGGCCATGGCCTCGAGCTGGTCGTACCGGTTCTCCCGCTCGAGCTTGCGGATGAGGTCCACCTTGTCCATCTCGGCCGCCGTGAGGCGCTCGAGCTCCGCGGTGAGCGACGTGGACGTGGCCTCCTCCTCGCGCAACTCCTCCAAGAGGTCCCCCTCCTGCGCCCAAACCGGGGCCATCATGAGGAGAATGATGCCCGTTACAATTCTGCCGAGCGTTTTCATCTTCGATCCAATCGGTTCTATAGATGTAACACGAAGGTGTTAGGTTACCGACGTGTGTTTACTTCGTGCCGGACCTTTCCCTCTCGGCGACGATTTGCTCGCGGACCTCCGCGAGGCGTTGCTGGAGTTCCTGACGGCGGATTTTGATCTCCTCGAGCTGCTCGCGTCCGCGTTCAATGCGCTCTTTGATCAGTTCCTGCTTCTTCAGTTCCGAGACCTCGACGAAGGGACCGAACCCAACGCCGAGATGAAAGCCAAGGCCCACCTGGTCGAACTCGTCAATCAGCTCGTTGTCGGCGCGGAGGACTTCCTCCTCGGAGTAGAAGAGCATCTCCAGCTTGTCCACCGACAGACCGAGCTCCACACCCCACCAGGGCAGCTTGTAGAGCACACCGAAGTTTAAATCACGGCCGTTGACCTCGAGGGAGACGGAGAGATCGTACCTTATCTGATACTCGATGGCCCCGAAGATGCCCTGCCAGCCAATGGAGCCGGTGTACAAACTCGTGTACATCCCCTGGAAGGCGCCGGTACCTAAACCGAGATGGCCCCGAATCGGGACGGCCAGGGCGGGATAGAAGTCCTTCGAGAAGACCACGTAGGCGGTGAACTGCTCGAACCAGGTCCGCTCACCCCGTTCTTCGGGGAAATAGTTTGTACTCCCGCCGGGAACCCCGGGAGCACCGAAGG
>DAOVLG010000103.1 GCA_030631385.1 Candidatus Coatesiibacteriota bacterium
AGGTCTACGGCCCCACCCCTCAAGACGCCCTCGGCGCCCCCGACCAGCACCCCCAGCCCCAGCTCTACGTCGACGGCCCCAATGACAAGGTCGTCTGGCTCATCGAGGTGAGGGACCTGGGCGATGAGGTGAAGATACCGCCCCAGCCCGGCGGTTACTCCAGCCTCGATTACCTGGGCGGGCACGGTCTCGGCGAGTTGCTCCTGGTGGAACTAAAGGGGACGGTGCTGGCGTTAATAAAGGCGAAGACACCCTCCCTCGTACTCTCGCTTCCACGGCTGGACGAGAGGGTGCTCGGCTCTCTGATCTATCTCTGCCAGGCGGCCGTCTCCTTCGCCGGAAAGCTGGCCGGGGTCAACGCCTACGATCAGCCGGGGGTCGAGGCGGGCAAAAAGACCACCTACGCCTACCTGGGGCGTGAGGGCTACGCGGAGAGGCTGGCCGAGGACGAGGGGCTCCTCGCCGAAACGGATTCCAGCCTGGTAAGCGAGGCGTAGCTTGGCCTCTCGCGTAACGGCCGTCGTCGTCAGCTACAACACGCGGGAGGATCTCATCCGCTGCCTGGACCACCTCGATGACCAGGATGAGCCGGTCGAGATCATCGTCTTCGACAACGCCTCAGAGGACGGCTCGGCGGAGGCGGCCCGGCGGCCCGGTGTGCGGCTCTTCGCCAGTCCGGCGAACCAGGGTTACGCGTCGGCGAACAACCAGGCCGCCCGGAAGGCGAGGGGGAAATACATCCTGTTTCTTAACCCCGACGCATTCCTCCCACCCGACGGGGCGAGAAGGTTGGCCGACGCCCTCGACGCCAACCCCGATCTCGGCGGTGTGGCCCCCCAGCTCGTCGGCGAGGACGGGGCGGTTCAGCGGACCTGCCGCCGGCTGCCGACGATGCGGGACCTCCTCTTCGAACTGACGGGGCTCTCGCGCCTGGTTCCACGGAGCGGCTTTTTTAACCGCTGGAAGATGGGGACCTTCGATCACCGGGAGGAGAAGAAGGTCGAGCAAGTCTACGCCTCGTGCTGGCTCCTGCGCAAACGGGACTTCATCGAGCTCGGCGGCTTCGATACCCGTTTCCCCATCTTCTTCAACGATGTGGACCTGTCGCACCGGTTGGTAGAACGGGGGAAATATACGCTATACTACCCCGAAATTAGGGTAATCCACCGGGGCGGCACCAGCGTCAAAAAAGCCCGGACCCGTAGCATCCTGGCGAGTCACCGCTCCTTCTACCGTTACCTGAAGAAGTACGGCCACCGGTTCAACCCGCCTCTGTGGCTGCTGGGACTGCTGCTCTGTGTGGCCGCGCCGATGAGAGTCCTGCTACCCGAGTTTAGCTAACCGCACGGAGGGATCTTGCGAAGGTTCCTAATTATTCTCTGCCTCATCCCGTTTTTAGTCTCAGCCGAGGTCCCGGCTACGACACCGGAGACGCCGCCCGTTCTAAGCCCATCCACAACAGCGACCTCGGGCCTTCCAACCCCCGCACTGGGGACCGGCACGGTACCGGCCTACGATGCCGATCAGGACTCGGGCGTGGAGATCCCCCGCATCAGGTTGCTCCACTGCGACGACGAGGGCGCCTCCTTCGAGGTGACCTTCCCCGAGGTGGAGCTGGACTCCCACATCATAAACGGTAAAACCTACACCAGGATAAGCCTCCTGGGTACTACTACCGAGGACCTGCCCGGCACCGTTGGTCTACCTGTGTTCCGGGCGCGGCTGTGGGTTCCCCCCGGCGCGACCGGAGTCCCCACCGCCACCGTAGGAGGGTCTTACAGCCGGATCGTGGAAAACCCCCTGCCCGCTCCGCGGTGGGTCGAGGTGGGTCGGGGTGAGATCACGTCCCTGGTCCCGGTCTACGAGAGCGACCCATCGCTTTTAACCCTGGAACGGCCGACCGTCGAGCTGGGTGGGGTGGAAACGGTACGCGGCTGGCGGTTGGCCCACATCCTTCTGCGCCCGGTGGCCCATTCGGACGGTCGGGCGATCGGTCACCGGCGCGTGCGCGTCGAGGTGAGCTTCCTCTACCCCGCCGGCCGTCCCTCCCCGAATCACGACACCCGGGACAGCCCCTGGGCCCTGGACCTGGTCCGCAGCCTGGCCCCCAACTTCGCCTACGCCCGGGACCACGGTTGGCGCGTCGAACCCCCGCCCCCGCGGACGGATCAGCTCCACTCGGGGCAGCTCCCCCTCCCCCGGCTGAAGGTCGTGGTGGAGGAGGACGGGATGTACAAGGTGACGCCGGCCGATCTGAGCGCAGCCGGGGTGGACCCGACAACCGTAGATCCCCGAAGGCTCACCCTCTACGCATCCTCGGGAAAGATGCTCGACCTGCACAGTTTTCACGACGAAGACCCGCTCGTCCCGATCCCGGTCCTGGTCACCGGGGAGGACGACGAGAGTTTCGACGAGGGCGACGCCCTCTACTTCTGGGGACACGGGAACGTCACCTGGTATCCTAAGGGGTATGAGGAGCAGGACCCGATCATGCCGAGCTATAAAAACCTCTACTCGGTCTACGGCTGCTACTGGCTGGTCGAGACCGACGACCCCCTGCGCTTCGACGAGGTGGACGCCTCACCCGACGGCGAGACCTCCCTGGACTACCTCCAGGGCCGCTTCCACTACGAGAACGACTGGACTAGCTTGGCCCGGTACAAGAACGCCGTGGAAGGGATGGACTTCTACTTCGGGGAGACCGTTGACTCCAACAGCGACCGGACCATCAGCTACGACATCTTCGATCACGATCAGGGCGGCGGTGATGCGCGGCTGGCCCTCCGCTTCAAGGCCACCTACCTGGACCCGTCCATCAGCGCTACGTCCATCAGCACAATACTGAGGGTATACGTCGGGTCGTCGGCGGGCGACCCGGGCGACGCGGTGCTGACCACCGTGGTGAGCACCAAGAACAAACTCTACGAGGTGTGGGGAACCATACCGTCGGAAGAGATGGGGGACGGGCGCAACGACCTGACCTTCGAGCTGACGGTACCGCAATCCCACGACCCCGACGACCCCTACATAGCCATCATCTCCATCGACGCCTTCGATATCATCTACACCCGGGGATTGCGGATGAAGAACGACGTGCTCGAGGGCTGGGGACCCACCGGCGTGAGCGGACGCCGCCGCATGCAGGTTACGGACGTAACCGGTGAAGGTATCGTCATCTGGGACCTCACCCGGGAGAAGTCCCTGGTCAACTACGACCTCGTGGGCCCCGAGGGCTCACGCAACGCCATCTTCTGCTGGGATGCGGCGCCGGATTGCCACCTGGTGGCGACCGACCTGGACAAGGCCTCCGGTGCCCTCGACGTCTATCTCGACGTCCCCTCAGACCTCCACTCACCGGTGGACGCCGACCTGATTTACATCGCCCACCCCGACCTGATTCCGCCCCTGGACCCCCTGGTCGAGATGCACCGGAGCAACGGCCTGCGGGTCGAGGTCGTGCGCGTGGACGACATCTACGACGAGTACTCCGGGGGACGCCTGGACCCCGCCGCCATCCGCAACTACCTCTACCACGCTTTTACCGATTACGTCGGCGACCCCCTCACCTTCGTCACCCTGGTCGGCGACGCCACCTACGACTACCGGGACTCAGATAACCGCTACGAGGGCCCGAAGTGGCGCGACTTCCCCCAAGCCATGCTCCCGGCCGCCTACCTGTTGAATCCGAGCACCATCACCTACTTCGTCGCCAGCGACAACTACTACGCCACCCTATCGGAGGACGAGGACCTCCCCCAGGTGGCCCTGACCCGCCTGAGCGCGAGAGAATCCGCCCAGGTCGAGACCGTGGTGGAGAAGCTGATCGCCTATCCCGAGCTACCCGGCGGCGACTGGCAGACCACCCATGTACTGTTGACCGACAACACGGTTCGTTACTACGGCGAACCACCCGGCGGCTCCCAGGACGAGCCCATCACATTCGACTCTGACGCCGAGGAGATACTCGACGGATCGGCCCAAGCGGGGATGTTCCACGACAAGGTGTACATGACCGCCCTCGGCATGGCCAAAACCCGAGACGACGACTACACGCCGTACAAGTACGACATCGGCAAGCGCCGCTCGGCCACCCGGGAACACGTCACCCCAACCTTCTGGGAGTCTCTCCGACAGGGGGAGCTGGTGGTCAGCTACCTCGGACACGGAGCCTGGCACACCTGGACCCACGAGCTGGCGGAGACGAACCGTCCGCCCCTGTACCGGGACATCGAGCAGTGGGACTGCCCGTTCCCGCCCCTTTTGATCCAATCCTCCTGCTCGGTCGGCGATTTCGACCGGACGCCCTCCATGGACCCCGATTGCATGTCCGAGCTCCTCCTCCGGCATCCGCAAGGCTGCATCGCCACGGTCGGGGCCTCCCGGACCGCAGGGGGCGACTCCCAGGCCGAGTACCACCGGGCGCTCTTCGAGGCCTTCTACCACCCCGACACCCGGCTTGTTATCCCCGCCTTCGGCCTGGCCCACATGCAGGACCTGATAATCACCGACAACAACTGGAACCGCATCCGGCAGACCATGTTCGGCGACTCGGCCTCCCTGCTGCGGCGAGCCGAGCCGGGCCTCATCCTCGATCCCCCGGAGGGGGTGTCGGTCGCCAGGGGTGAGGTGCTCACCGTCTCCGGCGGGCTCGACCTGCACTCGCCGGACGGACCGGCCTATTCGGGCACCGTCGAGATCAAGGCCTACGACCGGCCGTACATGCCCTACACCTACGACGACACCCGGATCTACCGGCTGGTCGGGAAAAGCTCGGCGGAGCTGGTGGACGGGGTATTCACGACCCAGCTCGCCCTCCCCCTGGGAATAGACGACGACATCTGCGACTATGACATCATCCCCAGCGGCTACGACCTGGAGCTGCGCGCGATCCTGGTGGACGAAACAACCGGGAGGACGTTGACCTGCTCCCCCTTCTCCGGGGACGAGGTCTGGAGCCTGCGCATCGTCGGTTCGGTGGACCCGCCCGCCGACAACGACGGACCCATCGTCAACCTCTACTTCGACGACGGCGCCACCGCCTCCGGGGACCTCATTGACGGAAGCGTGAAACTCACCGCCGAGCTCTCGGATCCCCACGGGATTCTGATCGCCCGCTCCGACGGCGACGTGCCGATGAGCTCCGGCGAGATAGACCGGCCGATCATCCTCGTTGCCGAAGCCGACACCCACAGTTTCGACATAGATCTGACCGACAACTTTCGCGTGATCCCCGGCGACTTTCGCGCAGGGGTGATCGAGAGGCAGCTCGAGCTGCCCCCGGGGAACTACACGTTGACGCTCTACTGCTACGACAACTTCGGCGAGCCGGGGTCGGCCTCGGCGGAGCTGATCGTGGCCGACGGACTGAACCTGTCCGAGATACTCGTCGTGCCCAACCCGGCCCCGGGACCGACGGCCTTCACCTTCCTCGCCAGCACCCGCCCCGACCAGGTGCGCATCCGGGTCTACACCCCCATCGGCCGGCTGATCAAGACCATCGAAACGACCGATCTGGTTACCGGTTTCAACGTTGTCGAATGGGACGGGGCCGACGCCAACGGCCGGTCCCTGGCCAACGGCGTATACCTCTACTCCCTGGAAGCCCGCGCCGGCGACGACGTAAACACGGTCTTCGAGAAATTCATCATGCTACGCTAGGAGCACACCTTGCGAGTGATCAGGTTTATCGCCATCCTCGGTGTACTGCTCACCTCCCTCGCCATGGCCGATGATGCCCTGTACGCCGGGGACTACCTGGCGGCGGGCTTCGGCGCCCGGGGGATGGCCCTGGGCGGAGCTTACTCGGCGCTGGCCACCGACGCCGCCGCCCCGGCCTTCAACCCGGCCGGCCTGGCCTTCGCTGGCAGCTACGGCGGGCTACTCATGCACTCCAGCCGTTTCGGGATCGTCAACTACGACACCCTGTGCGGCTTCTGGACCCCCGGCCCGGCCATCGGCTCCCTCGCCCTCTCCTGGATCCGCACCGGCTACGACGACATCAAGCTTACCCGCTGGGGGGAGGATGACAGACCAGAGGTCTACGACGAGGTGGACTCGACGAGTAACGCCTTCGGTCTCACCTACGCCCGGGCGATCCTTGAGAATCTTTCGGCGGGGGTGACCGTCCGCTACCTCTACGACGACCTCATTCCGGAGACGACTGAGGGCGGGGCGGTGACCGCCAACGGCTTCGGCTTCGACTTCGGCCTTCTCTGGCGCCCGACGGAGAGGGCCGCGCTGGCCCTGGTGATCCACGACCCCTACACCACAAAGAGCTGGAGCAACGGCACCGTTGACACCTTCGATCCACGGCTGGTGATCGGGGGCGCCTGGGGGATAGACCTGGCGGGGATAGACAGCATGTTAACGCTCTCCGGCGACGCCGAGTTCATCCTCGCCGACTACGGCGAAGGCGCACAGCTCGATCTGGATGGTATCAGCCTGGATCTCCACGGGGGTCTCGAACTGACGGTGGCCGAGGTCTTCTCGGCCCGCCTGGGCGCAGACCGGGGTAAGTTCACCCTCGGAGGCGGGGTGGCGTTCTGGGGCATTTCATTGGACTACTGCTG
>DAOVLG010000262.1 GCA_030631385.1 Candidatus Coatesiibacteriota bacterium
AGAGGGGAGCCGCTACGTCTGGAAACCGCACGTTTTCAACGTAGGGGCCAACCTTTAGGTCGGCCCGTGGGCGAGTCTGAAGACCCGTCTCCACAAACCTCCCTCTCCCCGTGGGAGGAGCATTCGCTCACGGGCCGGGGTGAGGGGTAAAACGGCGGCCCGCAGAGGGGCCGCCCTACATTTAGAGGGCGAGGGAATTATTTTATGGGTGGGTGTTCTCGCCCGCCCCTACAGCATCGCGGTGGAGACATTCCCACACCCGCCCGGTCACTGCCGTCTGAGCTCATCCAGGTGCCGGTGGAAGCGGGCGTAGTGGTCCAGGGCCAGCTCCAGATCGCGCCGGTGCCGGGTCTCGGAGAAACGCCCCAGGCCGCGGCTGGCGGCGCGCAGCTCGTCCTTGGCGAAACCGGCCCGGTTGAGGAAGCTCCCCACGGCGTCAACCTCCTCCAACCAGGGTAAAACATCGAAGGGCTCGCCACCCTCGACGACGCCTTCCGAGTTTTGGATCAGCCGCACGCCGATCTCCTCCAGGGCGTCGGCGGTGGCCAGCGGGTCCTCGAAACCGCCGGAGACCCAGTTGACGACGAGAACCGCCGCGACGATGAACAACGCCAGCGTCGCCCAGTGGGCCGCCCGGCGCGGAACGGTCAATCCAAAGAGCGCGTAGGTCGGCCTTTTTCGTTTACTCCGCCCCATTCCCCTCCATCACCTCGGCGAGCATATCGTCCAGGATCCACTCGAAGCGGTGGTAGTGGTCCATGGCGGTCGCGTAGTCGTCGGGTAGCTTGCCCACGGCGTAGGAGCCGAAGGCGTTCACCGACCCCCGCAAAGCCGCCTTGGCCCGCCGGGCCAGCTCGTGAGTGGCGGGAACCTCATCCACCCTTAGAAGCCAGGACATTGTGTCGAAGCCCTCCTCCTCGATTCCCTCCGCCGCCGCCAGGAGCTCCCCGGCCAGGGGAAACAGGGCGTCCAGGGATTCGGCCAGGGGAACATCGGGCTCCTCCCCGGCGCACCCCAGCAGCAGCGATAGTCCGGCGAGTACAAGTACCACCCTCAGCCAAGTCGCAATCTTACCCACCCTTCACTCTCGCTTTAATTGGATTTCAAGTGCTTTTTTGCAGACTCAGATCCAAGTTCTTTCTCTTCTTCACAATTTACCTCATATGCGATTTTAAGATACTTAAATACAATATCCTCCAATTGGTCTAGATCCAGTTGATGACATACCATTGAAGTTGTGCCATTAGGATAAATGTCAAAAACACAAAAACCAGATATTTCTTTATCAGTAGTAACTTGATTAAATCGCCCATGTGCAAAACTATTGCGCAAATGCCAAATGTATGACATAAATTTCACCTTATCGGCATCTTCGCTTAATAGATCGTCAGGTAATTTCAAATCTAAAAGTTGCTTACGAAGTTTTTTTCTTTTATCCTGCATAATTGGATCAAGTTCCTTTGGCACTATTAATAATCCTAATAGGGAATTTACTTGTTGTGTAACCTCGTAAGGACCTTTATCATTTTTCATCTCTTCAATAAAGCCCAAGTTGAAAAGGGTCCGTGTAATAAAATCCTTAGGAAATTTATATTCCATCTGCCTCACTCCTATGCTAAAGGGTTATTTGTCCTCCAGCAGCTCCCACTCGCCGTCGTGGACCCCGAGGGTCTCCTCCAGGCCCGGCCTCCACCAGGAGTCGTCCTCCACCACCGGCGCCAAGGCCTCGACGAGTCCGGCCAGCGGCTTGGCGAAGGCGGACACCGGCCGGGACACCGGTCCCTCGCTGAGGGCTCGACGCGTCTCGGAACCCGAGGGCAAGCGGTGGATCATCAGCACGATGGCGGCACAGACCAAGACCCCTTTCAGCAGACCCAGCGCCGCTCCACTGAGGTGGTTCACCCAACCGGCGAGGGTGGCGTCTATCAGCTTGGTCAGGAGCCTTTCCAGGAAGTAGAACCCGACCAGCACCCCGACGAAGACCATGATGAAGGCGACGGGACCGCTCACGTTGAAGCCCGCCACGTCAACGGCGAAGGCCTCCCCCAGGGGCGAGTAGAGGACGCTGGCGATCATGTAGGCCAGGATGATGCTGACCAGACCGATGGCCTCGTGTATCAGGCCGGCGAAAAGCCCCTTCACCAGCATACAGGCGATGATCACCGCGAAGAGCCAGTCGGCCCAGCCCATAAAACCCTCCCAGATCAGTCGAGCGGATGGACGGTCAACCCGGCGCGTATACACCCTACCCCGCCGCTGCCAGGGTGCACAGGGCGATGGAGTTGAGTTTGGTCTCGGTGGTGTCGGCCCGGGACAAAAGCACGATGGGCGCCGTTGCCCCGGCGATCATCCCCCCGACCTTGGCCCCGCCCAGGTATATCAGGCCCTTGGCGAAGATGTTGCCCACCTGGATGTCTGGGACGAGGTAGATGTCGGCCCTCCCGGCCACGGGGCTCTGGACTCCCTTGATGCGTGCCGCCTCGGCATCGGCCGCCAGATCCAACGCCAGGGGACCGTCCACCACGCACTCGCCGAACTGGCCCCGTTTGCCCATCTGCGCCAGGGCGGCGGCGTCCACCGTGTCGGGCATATCGGGGTTGACCGTCTCCACGGCGGCCAGCACCGCCACGTTGGGCCGATCGTAGCCCAGCCGGTGGAGGGCGTTCACCGCGTTGGCGAGGATCTCGGCCTTGGCAGGTTGGTCCGGCTTGATGTTCATCCCCCCGTCGGTGACCCAGATCAGCCGGTCGTGACCCGGCACCTCCAGGCAGGCGATGTGCGAGAGGAGCTTGCCTGAGCGCAGGCCCTTCTCCTTGTCGAGGACGGCCTTGAGGGTGACGCCGGTGGCTACGCTGCCCTTCATCAGCATCTCGGCCTCGCCCGCGCGGACGGCCCCCACGGCGGCGGCGGCGATCTGGAGATCGCCCGATACGTCGCGGATCTCGAAGGTCGAGACGTCCACGCCGGCCTTCTCCGCAGCGGCCCGAACCTCCTCCGCGGGACCGAGGAGGAGGGCGTCCACCAGGCCGGCTTCGTTCGCCTGAGAAACGGCCTTCAACGTACTCGGGTGCGCCGCGCCGACCACGGCCAGCCGGCGCCTGCCGGCATCCCTGACCCTGTCGTGCACCTCCTGAAAACTTTTAAGCATCGAGGTCCTCCGCTGTGTTCGGAGTAAGCGAATTTATCGAAAAGGGTCGGTCTAGGGCTGCTCGCCCAGCTGGCGGAGCTTGGCCCTGGGACCGGCGTAGTCGGGGTTCAGCTCCAGCGCCTGCCGGTAGGCCTCCACCGCCTCGAGGGTTCGCCCCAGCGCCAGGAGGGCGTCACCCATAAAATTCCACGCCGGGGCAAACTCCGGGTCCATGTCGAGAGCCTGTCGGTACTCGACCAGAGCGCCGACGTAGTCACCGGTTTGGTAGCGGCAGTCGCCCAGGTAGACCCGGGCCTCGACGAAGCCGGGATCCAGCTCCAGGGCGCGGTCGTAGGCGTGCGCCGCCTCCGAGTAATCCCCCCGGGCGAAGGAGCGGTCGCCCAGGAGCAGCGCCTCCACCGCCTCGGGGTCTTCCGAGGAGAAGGTACCCGAGGAGTCCGACAACAGG
>DAOVLG010000313.1 GCA_030631385.1 Candidatus Coatesiibacteriota bacterium
CGAGACCCCAACGCCCGGTACGTCCATACCCTGGACTAAACCGCCCTCTGGAGTAGCAAGATGGCCGAATCCAAGCGCTTCCCCTGGGTCGAAATTCTGGTTTTCGTGGCCCTGGGCGCGATCCTCTTCAGCGTCGTCCAGCCTAATTTCGCCGAGTATGACATCGGGACCAGGACCGCCATGTGCAAGGAGAACCAGCGCAACATAGAGCAGGCCGTCCTACTCTGGCTGACGCTGCACAACAAGTCCAGGGTCGAGCGCGGCGTCGGGCAGGCAGAAGACCTGAGGATCACCGACACCTTCGGCGACGGTGTTGAAGGTATGCTCCACTACTCCGACACCCACCCCAACGCCCGGGAACTGGTCGAGGACCTCGACCTCGACCCGGCCATGTTCTACTGTCCCGAGGTCTGCCTGGACAACCTGCCCCTGGGCCGACACTACTGCTACAGAAACTCCCAGGGCACCCTCGAGTGCGCCATGGACGCCGAAGGCAAGGCGCGCCTGCTCACCGACGAACCCGAACCCGGTACCAACGAACACAAGCCCGTCGTGGACTACTACCACGACTAGGAGGGCCAGCCAAGGGGGCCAGTAAGGGGGGCCGGTCAAGGGGGGCTGGTCAAGGGGGCTGGTAAGGGAGGGCTGGTCAGGTAAACCTGCACTGTGGAGCCGGTCAAGGAGGCTGGTAAGGGGGGACCGGTCAGGGGGGCTGGTTGGTAGGGGGTAGCACAGGGGGAACGGTTACGGAGGGTCAGCACGGGGGGGACGAGCGGGCGGCCGGTGACGGTCGCTTTTACGTTACACAACGAATACCTAAACGTAGGGGCCGACCAACGCGGCGCGTTGGATCGCGCTCCGCGAGGAGAGTTTCTTATCGCTCGAATGCATTCTCCGCGAGCGGCGCGTAACCAATGGTTCCCGTTGGTCGCCAGCTTGAAGCTGGACACGGCTCCGCGACGAGGACTTTTTTCAATTTGATAATCACTTCCCGCGAGCGCCACTCCTAAAATACACTAAGTCAAGGGGTTTCAACCCCTTGCTTCAACGTAGGGGCGGGTGTCCACACCCGCCCGCCGTAATTACCCAACCGTAGGGCGGGGATTCCTATCCCCGCCGCCTATTTAATCACACGGTCGCCCGCTCCAGGGGCGACCCTACATTGAAGGAGCCAAACACTGCGGCCAACGCCGACCCGGTGGCGACCTACATCAACTCGAGGAAGCTGGCGATGCGGTCGTAGATGCCGTCGGCGTTCAAGCCATATTTGGCGAGAAGGTCCAGCGGTTCACCCGACTCGGTGAAGTCGTCCTCCACGCCGATGAAGACCATGGACGTGGGGCGGTGCCGTCCGAGTATTTCCGCCACCGCGCCGCCCAGGCCGCCCAAAACGTTGTGCTCCTCGACCACCACCACCCGACCGCAGCGCTCAGCGTGCTCCACCACCGTTTCCACGTCCAGCGGCTTGATGGTGGAGACGTTGACGACGGCGATCTCCACCCCCAGCTCGGCCAGACGCTCGGCGGCCACCAGGGACTCGTACACCATGTGCCCCGTGGCAAACAGGGCCAGATCCGCCCCCTCGCGGTAGAGGTAGCTTTTCCCGATCTCGAAGGGGGTGCGCTCCGTGGTCACTACCGGCAGCGGCACCCGCCCCATGCGGATGTACACCGGTCCGTCGTAGTCCACGGTTGCTCTGATGATGGGCCCCACCTGCGCCGCGTCCGCCGCCGAGACGAGCGTCATGTTCGGCAGGCTCCGCAACAGGGCGATGTCGGAGATGGCGAAGTGGGTCGGCCCGTCGGGACCCACGGAGATGCCGCCGTAGGGGCCGCCGAAGCGCACATTCAGGTTGGGGTAGCAAACGCTCACCCGGATCTGGTCCCAGGCCCGACCCGAGAGGAACACCCCGAAGCTGTTCACGTAGGGTATCTTACCCGACAGCGCCAGGCCGGCCCCCGTCCCCACCAGGTCCTGCTCGCTGATGCCCACGTCGAAGAAGCGGCGGGAGACGCCCTCGTCGCCTGAGTCCCGGATCCGCCTGCCCTCGGTGGAGTTGGCCAGATCGGCGTCAAGGCACACGACCTCGGGCCGCTTCTGAGCCAGTTCCAACAGCGCCCCGCCGTAGACCTTCTTGCAGGCACGCCAGTTCTCCCGCTTCGAGGCTTCCTCCAGAGGGAGGAGGTGCATCGTCTCCACGAGGGCCATCAGCGACCACCCCCCTCGATCTCTTCACCGAGGAAAAACTTCAAACAGCTCTCCGGGGATTCGGGTGGACCGCCGCAGATCTCGCCGATGGCCTTTTCGAGCTGCTCGGAGTCCGGGGCCCTGCCGTGCCAGTCGGCGACGCCGGTCATGAAGGACACCCCGTGCCCCTTGTGGGTGTGGGCGATGATACAGGTCGGCCTGCCCTTGGTCTCCAGGGCCTCGGCGTAGGCGGCCCGGAGCTCGGGGTAACGGTGCCCGTCGCAGTCTATCACGTGGAAGCCGAAGGCGCGCCACTTGTCGGTCAAAGGCTCCAGCGCCATCACCACCTCGGTGTCGCCGTCTATCTGCAGCCGGTTCCGGTCCACGATGGCGGTGAGGTTGTCCAGATCGTAATGGGCCGCGGTCATCGCCGCCTCCCAGCACTGCCCCTCGTCCAGCTCGCCGTCGCCCAACAGGCACCACACGTGGGTGTCCCGGCCGTCGAGCCTGGCCGCCAGCGCCATCCCGTTGGCGATGGAAAGCCCCTGGCCCAGCGAGCCGGTGCTGGCCTCAACCCCGGGGATGTGGACCGAGGGGTGCCCCTGGAGCAGGTGGCCGATCTCGCGCAGGTGGCAGAGCTCCCCGGCGGGGAAGTAGCCGCAGTAGGCCAGGATGGCGTAGAGGATCGGGCAGGCGTGACCCTTGGACAGGACGAAGAGGTCGCGGTCGAGGCGCGTGGGATTCGCCGGGTCGTGGCGCATTATCCCCAGGTACAACAGGCTCAGGATCTCGACGGCGGAGAGGGAGCCGCCGGGATGCCCCGAGGCCGCCCGGTGGGTC
>DAOVLG010000538.1 GCA_030631385.1 Candidatus Coatesiibacteriota bacterium
GCCCTCGCCGTCGAACTTCTGGATCCGGGCGTTGCGGGTGTCGCAGACGTAGATATTCCCTGTCGAATCTGAGTCCACTCCGAAGGGGGCGGACAGCTGTCCGTTGTTGAAGCCGAACTCGCCGATGGTTCTTTCGAACTGAAGAGTGTACCGATACTCAAGATCGGGTTTGGCGACCAGGTTGGGCTCGACGGTGAAGAGCTGGAGGCGGTGGTTGTACATATCCGAAACGACGATCCGCTCGGCGGGGGTTGAACAGATGCCCATCGGCTTGATAAACCTACCCTCCTGGTCCCCCACGTCACCGGTTTTAGCGACTAGAGCGTCGTCCTCGAAGAGGTAGAGCTCGCTCAGCACTACGTCGGTGTAGATGAGCTTGTCGTCCGGGTAGAAGGCCACGGGGCCGGGCTGGAAGGTCGTGGGATACCCGACCAGGATGTCGGTCTGTTTTATGGACGTAAAACGGGGACGGTTGTCGTCGGGGATATCGAAGATCGGTTCGGGGAGCAATAGTTTATGGACGTGTTTTCCTTGTTCGAATCCCGCCGGACCAAGCTCGGATTGGGATTCGGAGACGAGTATCAGTCCCTCGGAAAAATACGATTCTTTGAATGATTCGATGAAGAGCTGGTAGGTGGATTCCTGCCGACCGCGCGGCCAGACCCAGAAGGCGTCCCAGAGGGCGCTGCCGTCGAGGTTGGGGACGAACCGCTCGATGTAGCCGCCCCGGATGTTGGTAACGAGAAGGTTTCCCGCAGAGTCCAGGGTGATCGAATAGGGGAACCAGAAGCCCCAGTTGGAGTCGCCCTCGGCGTCGCCGATGGAGTAGGGGCCGGGGTCCTCGTCGTCAACCCTGGTGATCTCGAAACAGCCGACGGCGGAGTAGGACTCGGTGGGTTCGGGGTAGACGCGCTCCTCGCAACCCAGAAATGCCGTGCTCACGAGAATCGCGCCGAGGGCGAAGAGGCTGGACTTGGGTAACCCAGACATCGGCTGAATCTTACCACACGCTTTCGGGGACCGCCAGTTTGGACCGGTGCAGGTGGTATAATGTCCCTTCCGGTTGGAGGACAATGAGTGAGGGGATCATCACCCTGGCCC
>DAOVLG010000086.1 GCA_030631385.1 Candidatus Coatesiibacteriota bacterium
CCGCGAGGATCCGCCTGGCCTTGTCCTGAACGTCTTTCCGGGTGCCGCCGTACAGCCGGGCGGCGTAGATCAGGTTCTCCCACGGCGAGAGTTTTTTGAAGAAGGCGGCGTCCACCGAGACCCGGGTGATCATCCGCTTGACCCGGGCCGCCTCCTTGACGACGTCGTAGCCGAAGATGCGCAGCTCGCCCTCATCGGGCAGAAGCAGGGTCGAGAACAGCCGCACCAGGGTGCTCTTCCCCGAGCCGTTGGGGCCGATGATGCCGTAGATGGCGCCGCGGGCGATGTCGAGGTTGATTCCGGTCAGGGCCCGGGTCTCAATCCGTTTGCCCCTCTTGCGTTTGTGGAAGGTCTTGGAGAGCCCGTTGCAGTACAGGGCGCGTCCATTCGTAGAACTCATCTCTCCTCCTCGGGACTCCCGCAGCCTTCCGGACGGGGGAGCCGGTTGATCTGATTTCCGCGATTGGAAGCTCTAAGCGGTATCATCGGACTCCTCCTTTCTCTTCGTGTAACACAGCCAGGGTTTCATGGGTTTGAAGCCCAGCTTGCGGTTGATCTTCAGAATCGCCTCGTTGTGCTGCTCGTTGCCGGTGACGATGGCCGGTACTCCCGTCGCCTTCGCCCGGTCCATGCTCGCGTACTTGAGGGCGGTGGCGACGCCGCGGTGGCGGTAGGGTGCGCGGGTGCCGGTGTTAACGACGACGGCGTTCCGCTTCAGGCCCGCGGGGAAAACGAGCACGGTGAGACCGACGAACTCGTCCCCTTCGAGAGCCAGCATTATCGCCTCAACCCGATGTGCCGGCGCGCCCATCTTCCGCCGCCATTCCTCGAGGTCGGCCTTCTTGTACTCGACGGTGCCGGGCATGTCGTAGCTGATCTCCTCGTAGAGCTCCCAGAGCTTTCGCTCCTTGTCCGGATCGCTTAGCTCGCCGTAGGTCGCCAGCCGGCAGCCCTGCTCATCTATCTTCGCCAGCGCAGAATCGTGGTCGGCGGGCGGTCGGTAGTTTTTCAGGTCCAGCTTGGAGCAGAGTTCGGTCTCCTGGTGGACGAAGCCGCGCCGCTGGAGCCAGTCCCGCGCGTACCCCCCATCATCCATGCATCCGGTGAGGAGCCTCCGCCAGTTCAGGTAAGCGGTGTGGTGTTCGATCAGGTCCATGAGCGCCCGGCCGTGGCCCCTGCCGCGGTGCTCCGGATGGACGATGACCTCCAGCTCGAAGACGCCGGGCTCGGCGCAGGAGAGGTCGCGGGAGGAGATTTGGGCGTAGCCTACGATCTCGCTGGCCTCTTCGGTGACGAACTCCTGCAAATACATCTCCTTGCGCAGCTTATCCCGCCGGTAGCGCGCGTTCTCCTCATCCTCCGGCCAGTCGGGGTAGCTCAGGTTGCAGATCTCCACCAGCCGGGGCAGGTCTTGTTCTTTGAATCGTCTAATCCTCATGGTTTATCCCTAAAGGGTTTCGTTTTCGGTAAGAAAAAACCGCCGCCGGATTTCCCGGCGGCGGCTGTTGCCCATATTCAGGGCCACAATATTAAGTAGGCCCTCTTCGCCGTCGGGGTACACTCCGGGCATCGAAAACATCTCCGGTAGGCACGTTCTGCCGCACCTGGGCCGGCCATACAGCGTACGCGCCGCTGTAGACCGCCATCGGCAGAGAGCCGCGGAGTTTTTGGTCCCGGATAATCATTAAGCCCTCTTCTTGTGATTACGGGTTGTTAGTTTACACCGTCGGCAGGTAATATAGTCCCGACCCGCCGGAGGTGTCAAGGACATTTTCTAAAAAAAGTTCGTAACCCGTTTTCGAACAACGGATTATAAATGAATCAGGACGAACGGTGGATAGAGGAGGCCCTGACCCTGGCCCGGGAGGCGGCGGAGGCGGGTGAGATACCCGTCGGCGCGGTGGTCATTTTCGAGGGTAAGGTCGTGGGCCGGGGGCGCAACCGCGTCGAGGGGCTGGCCGATCCCACCGCCCACGCCGAGCTCTTGGCCCTGCGCCAGGCCTCGATGAACCTTGGCCGCTGGCGCCTCTCCGGCTGCACGCTCTACGTTACCCTGGAGCCCTGCGCCATGTGTCTGGGGGCGTGTTTCGCCGCCCGGCTGGACCGGCTGGTTTACGGTGCCCTGTCAAAAAAGTTCGGCGCACTCGGCTCCGCCGTGGAGCTGGTCGGGGTAGAAAAGCTGAACCATCAACTTGAGGTCACCGGCGGCGTCCGTTCCGCCGAGGCCGCAGCGTTGTTAGAGGAGTTTTTTACACGGCTTCGGGGAGGAAATCGGAATTAGTCCGTCGAGTATCTTTTCGAGGGCACCTTCCAACCGCCCAAGAGAATGTACCCCCCTAAGCCTGGGTTATCTCGCGCAGCCAGGCGGTAAATTCCGGATCACTCCAGTAGTCAATGTGTCTGGGCGCATTCCCCGCGGTTTCTCTCCCCAGAATAATATTTCGCGCTTCAGGCAGATTCCAGGAACTGGCGCAGACCGGATCGGCGGGGCTGACGAAGTTGTACCACTCCCCCTGGATAATCTTTGGCTTTCCCGGCATTCTCCCGACCAACGTCATCAGCCCAAGCGGTGAGTTAGATAGTTGCCGATAGTTGAATCACCGAGGGTCTCGGAATCAAGCGGGGGGATTTCGTAACGTTCATCCAGATGATAGACATCGCCCCCTTGGAGCGACAGATAGCTGACGAGGCTGCCCCAGGAGTGGGCAATGATGTTTATTCGAGCGCCGGTGTGGCGGGCGATAATGGTACGCAAGGCCGTATGGATACACTGCGCCCACTCGTGGCTGACCGCGAAGAAGTTGTAGAATGATTCCCAGGGCCAAACACCCTGGTTAAAATTGATCTCCTCAACCGGGCCGATTCGCCAGTGACGGGCGAAACTATTGGTCCAGCTATCATGGTGACCCCAGCCGATACCGTGAACTACGACCGTAATCGTTCCCGGTGCGCTGAACTGGGCGGCGGCTACGTCTCGGGGTTCCGTCAGCAGGCCGAGGATAAAATCGGTAAATCGGGGTTTACGCATGGAAGGTTACCTACCAGGGGTCAAGGAAACTAGGGGATAAAGGCCAGTTGAGGTGAATACCGCTTCAACGATTCGGGCATCTGGCTGTACAGGCGGCCGTTATTCAAAATTATTACTTATTAGTGATATTTTATCTTTTTTTCATTTTTGGTTTGACATGCTTCCTACTATATTTCATATAGAATTTTTTCTCGTCTGGAGGGAAATCAGCTACTACATCTTCATAAAAAAGATATTGCCAATCAAGGATTGAACTTGTTTCTGTATATGTTGGCCCCTCTTTTATCCAGAATTGAGGACTTGATATGTCATTAAGATAGGCTAATTCTAGTGTTATGTGATAGATAAGTGTAGATAGAGCTAAGTTATTTAATCCAACCATTATTGTATAATTTTCTGGATAACATGCACGGGGCATTAATAAAGCTTGATGAAATGGTCCACAATGTGCAAAATTAGCAGTAAGATAGTAATAAAAGTCAGTTATAAATTCAGGCATTATCTTTTTAATTTTATGCAATACTTTTTTAGTGCTTAATTCACCTTTTTCAAACTGTTCCATTTTTTTAATATCTTCAGTTACAATGTGTATCGTGAAGCATATTTCTAGAAAAGAGCGTAGTAGTACCCCGTGCGGGATAAATAATCCATAAGCTAAACAGTGTGTAGAGCCTAATAAAACATTAATTGCACTATTTTTTAATCCTGTAAAACCTTCATCATAAACGTCTGACACAATTGATTTTGGATAACCCTGTTCGTAATACACACCGATAATTGCATCTAAATACTCTGATATTTGGTATAAATACTTTTTTGTCTTTTTTATAAATGTTGTTTTTACTGGTTCAGAATATTTTGAAAACCACTCAAACAAATAACTCTCTTCTATCTTTCTCGGGGATATATGTAGCAAGCTGAAATACTTATTGCAACATTCTTCATAAGTTTTTCCGCTTCCACAGTAACAGAGATTACCTTCAAAGCTCATTAAAACTCAAATCCCAACGTGAAGTGGAAGACGGCGTCGGCGAAGTCGGTGCCGTCCCAGGGCCAGGCCCAGTCCAGGCGTATCGGAATCCCCAGCGACGCCCAGCGGATGCCCAGACCCAGGCTGGCCCGCAGGTCCTGGAAGCGCAGCTCGGGCTCGGTCTCCCAAAGCTTCACGTCTTCGTCGGTGTACCAGGCCAGGCCGGCGTCTATGAAGCCGACGCCGCGGATGTCCCCAATGATAAATCCGGGGATGAAGCCGAAGTCCAGGCGGTCAATCACGGGGATGCGCAGCTCGAGGTTCACCAGGGCGATGTTGTTCCCCATGAACTCGGTGTATCCGTAGCCGCGCAGATCGAAGGCGCCGCCCATGTAGTAGATCGGCTCGTAGGGGTCGCCGCCGAAGGTCAACAGCGAGTAGAGCCGGAGGGCGAAGCCGGTGGTCTCGAACAGGCGCAGGTAGCCGCGCAGGTCGGCCGTCAGCTCGTTGAACTCCCAGTCGGAGCCCAGAAAAAAGCTCGGCCGGTCGTAGGTCACCTTCGCCCGGACACCGGCGATGGGATGCCAGTAGATCCACTCGGTGTCGTCGTAGACCAGGGCGACGCCGGGGGCGATGATGCTCCGGTAGTCGTTGAACCCCTCGCCGTCGGAGTAGGTGTACTCGTGGGCCCACTCGTAGCCGGTGAGGGCTGCCACGGCGCGCAGGGTCTCTGAGAGGGGGTAGGAGATGCTGAGCTGGCCGCCGGTGACCCGCTCCCGCAGGTACCCGTCGGGCACGAGGTAGTAGTCGTTCCAGTTGAATATCCGGCCGCCGTAGACCGGACGGTACTTCATCCAGTAGTAGCCCACGTCGAGGTCCAGGTCCTGTATGTCGGCGACGCTGCCCAGGCCGAACTCGACGAAGAGCCGGTGGTCCCCCAGGGTGTCGGACCCCTCGAGGAGTCCCAGGGCGCGGAAGACGCCGCCGGTGGTGTACTCGGCGGTGATTATCCCCGAGTCTATCTCGAGGTCGTACTCCCAGGGGTGGAGGCGGCCCAGCTTCGACAGGTCGCCGATCTCGGCCCCGGTGCGGATGGGTGGCATCCCGTACCCCTCGAGGACCAGCTCGGCCAGCGACGGCTCGTAGGGGCGCTCCAGGGCGTCGGCCAGCGGCATCACGTACACCTGGTACGTCATGTCCTGGTAGGAGTTGAAGGTCAGCCGCTCGCCGTCGGCGGAGACGTCGGGGTTGAAGATGTCGCGCAGGGAGTCGGTGAGCTGGGTGATCCGGCAGTCGTCGAGGTTCAAGAGGAAGAGGTTGGAGGGACCGGCGCGGTCCGAGGAGAAGACGATCCCCGAAGAATCGGGCAGGTAGCACGGGTAGCGGTCCTCGGCGACGCCGCCGGTCAGGAGACCCACCTCCCCCGTGGCGAGGTCCAGCTCGGCCAGATGGATGCCGTCCTCCTCCTCCAGGCAAAATGCGAGGGTTTTCCCGTCGGGCGAGGCGGCGGGGTGGAGCTCACGCGTGGGCGTATCGGTGAGCTGCTCGGTCATTCCACCGTAGATTTCGAGACGGTAGAGGTCCAACCGGCCTCGGTTCTGGGCCGCCAGGTAGAGGGACTCACCGTCGGGCGCGAAACAGATTCCGGTGATGTCGTCGAACTCGAGATCGGTAAATTCACCGAACATATAGCCGGTGACGGCGTCCACGAGGTAGACGTTCAGCCAGCCCGCCTCCTTGGCGACGATGGCCACCGCGTCGCCTTGGGGAGAAAAATCCAGGGTCGCCCCGCCGGCGGCCAGGTAGTCGAACTCCCCCGCCCCGGTCAGGCGGCCGAAGACCTCGCCCTCCAGGGTGTCCAACAGATACACGTTGGCGCCGCGGTCCAGATTACTGATGACCGCCACCAACTCACCCGACGGCGAGAAGCGCGGCCCGATGTAGCTCGTGTACTCCTCGTCTATCTCGGTGACGCGCCGGGCGAAATCCTCGGGTCGGCGGCCCTCGACCAGCTCCACCCAGTAGCGACGCTTCAGGTCTATGGTCCATTCCTCGTGGAACTCGCGCAGATCGATCCCGATGAGGGCCTCGAGGGCGTCGGAGACGTCGCGGTCGGATTGGGCGGCGATGGCGTCCACGAGCTCGGGCAGCTTCTCGGCGCCGTAGCGCTCCACGAAGAAGTCCACCGCGCTCTGTCCCTGTTTGTAGGTCAGGTACATGGCCCAGCCGGGGATCAGCTCGCCGTAGCGCAGGTTTTCCAGGGGAATGAGGTTCTCGCTCAGGACCGCGTCGCGGAGCACCATCCGCCCGTCGGTGTTCCAGTCGCGGGACTCGTGCTCGGCGATCCCCTCCATGAACCAGAAATCGGGGATGCCGAGCTGGGTGTTCAACAGCTCGCCGGTCAGGTCCCGGTAGAAGCTGTAGAAGGTGAAGACGTGGGTCAGCTCGTGGACCGTTGTTTCCCACATGCGGGGCTGGGAGCCCTCGAAGGGGATGACCACTCGGTTGCGCATCGGTTCGGTGAAGCCGCCCACCCCCTCGGGGAGAAAGCCCAGGTAGATGTTCGTCTGGCGGAAGTCGCGCCCCGAGGCGTAGAGGATGAAAGGGATGCGGTGGATCGGCTCCGAGCCCAGGTCCTTTACCAGCTTCTTCCAGGCCGCCTCGGCCATCTCGGCCACCCCGCCGACCACCTCGGCCGCGTCGGGGTAGAAGTAGATGTCGAAGTGCTCCGTGGCCAGGATCCGCCAGTCGAACTCCCGGTCGCGGACCTTGTTCCGCCCGAAGTAGCCGTACTGGGCCGACGCGCTCCCGGCGAGAATGACGACGAGTAGAAGGGCGCAGACCAAGGGGCGTCGCACGGTTCTCCTTTGGGTTGGTGTTGGAATCGCCTGCTTGTTCCGGACCGGCCGCGGAGCTCTAATCCCACCCTTTAGCTTATGATCTTGGAAAAGGCG
>DAOVLG010000505.1 GCA_030631385.1 Candidatus Coatesiibacteriota bacterium
CAACAGGGGCTCAAGATCCGCCGGGGGCCCGGTGAGGACCGCATGACCGACGTCCTGGGCACGCACCACGCCGACCCAGTTGTCGGGATCGCCGTGGTAACAGGGCAGCCGGGCGAACTGATGGCGGCGGAAGACCGCCAGCGCCTCGGCCGGGGTCGAGTCCGCGCCGAGGGAGACGATGTCGGCCCCCGGGGTCATCAGCCGCTTGACCCTCTTGGAGTCGAGCTCGAACAGGCGCACCATGATCGCCCTCTCCTCCTCGTCCAGCTCGCCCTCCTGGCCGGCGATCTCCAGGGCGGTGCGCAGCTCCTCGGCGGTGGGCGTCTCGCTGACCGTGATCCGACCCTCGAGGGAGCGGACCAGGGCCCGGGAGAGGGCGGTCAGGGGCACCCGTACGGGGGCGATGAGGCGGTGGAAGAGACCGAGTGGACCGGAGGCGCGTCGGGCCTGGATCAGGGGCCGGTAGGCGGCCAGGCTCTTCGGGGTCACCTCGCCCAGGATCAACAGGACGAAGATCATCACCAGACCGGCGAGCTCCAGGCTCTGCGGGCCGAAGAGCCCCAGGGAGATGGAGGTGGCCAGAGAGGAGGCCCCCACGTTGACCAGCGTGTTGCCGAAGAGGAGGGTGACGAGGACACCGGAAGGCTCCCGCATCAGCCGGGCGACCCGGCGCTCGGCGGGGTTGTTGGAACGGCCCACCACCTCGAGCCGGGCGGCGGAGAGCGAGAAGAAGGCGGTCTCCGACCCGGAAAAAAAGGCCGAAAGCAGGAGCAGGAGGGCCAGAACGGCGAACTGTATCGCGATCATCGCCCCGATTCTACCAGAGCCTCCGGGGCGGGTAAAGCGGGTGGAAGGCTGCGCCCTATGCTACAATGAAGGGTGAAGTCTGCCAAAGGGAACGTGACGTGCCGCGGCGGGGACACCTGATCTCCTTCGAGGGGATGGACGGGGCGGGAAAGACCACCCAGCTCGAGCTTCTGGCGGAGAGGCTGGAGCTCGCGGGCGTCCCCACGATGAAGCTCCGCGAGCCGGGCGACACGCCCCTGGGCGAGCGCGTGCGCGAGATGCTCCTCGACCGCAAGCTCAAGCGGACCCCCTCCTCGGAGCTTCTCCTGTTCGCGGCGGCCCGGGCCGAGCTGGTCCACCGCCTGATCATGCCCGCCATCGAGGAGGGCTGGATCGTTCTGTTGGACCGCTACGCCGACTCCACCCGGGCCTACCAGGGCTACGGTCTGGGCATGAACGAAAAGACCGTGGAGGCGGCGATCGGACTGGCCACGGAGGGGCTCAAGCCCACCCTGACCATCCTGTTGGACCTGGACCCCAAAAAGGGATTGCGGCGGTTGCAGACCATCTTCGACGCCATCGAGGAGCGCTCGACGACCTTCCTGAACCGGGTGCGGCGGGGGTTCCTGGACATCGCCCGGCGGGAGCCGGACCGCTGGCTCGTCCTCGACGCCGCCCGGAGCGTCGGGGAACTGGGGAAAAATATCTGGAAAAGGG
>DAOVLG010000005.1 GCA_030631385.1 Candidatus Coatesiibacteriota bacterium
CCGGTGAGGAGCGCCTCCAGTGCACTCTCGAGGTGATCCACGATGACCTCGGCCAAAAAGCCCATGCCGCCCACGTTGACGCCCAGTATCGGTGCGGGGGCGTAGTCAATCAGGCGCGCCGCGGTGAGGATGGTCCCGTCGCCGCCGAGGGTGATTAATACGTCGGAGTCGGCCATTTCAGGATCCACGGAACCCGCCCCCGGGAACTGACGCAGGAACCGGTCCCCGGAGTGGTCGCTTACGCGGTGTGACGGTTCTATCAGGCGGATGCCGCCCTCGTGGCACCGTTTGCGGATAACCTCGACGGCCTCCAGAGCCTTGGGCTTGGTCGGGTTGACCACCAGGCCGATTTTGTTGGGCTGCTTCTGGGGCGGGTGGTGGTAGAGCATCGGAGATATGATTCGTTAACCGTTGAGAATACAAACTTTCCAGCTCAATTATAGTTGCCATCCCTTTACCTTGTCAACGTGAACCCTCCTTCAAGCGGTGTAGTTATAACGCGGCTTGCGTTGTATAATAACCTCGGCCTCGACGTGCAAAGGATAGGAGCCGGACTCGATGGACGTAATAGAGAGGATCATCGAAAGAGCCAAGGGGAAGGGGGCCCACCTTGTCCTCCCCGAGGGCACCGATGAGAGGATCCCGGCGGCGTACAGCCGCATCCTGGAGCGGGGAATCGCCAAGAGGGTCAGCCTCGTCGGCGCCGAGGATGATGTATTGGAGACGGCTCGCAGAGCCGGTGTCGAGGTGGAGCCCCGGGACATCGTTGATCCGGAGAAGGCCGAGGGAATCGGCGTATACGCCACCGGCATCTACGAGCGGCGCCGGCACAAGGGAATGACCCCCGAGGAAGCGGTGAAGCTGGCCAAGGACCGGACGGTCTTCGGCATGGCCATGGTGGGCGCCGGGGACGCCGATGCCTGCGTTTCCGGTTGCGCCACCGCCAGTGGCCACGTCATCCGGGCGGCGCTCTGGACCATAGGTCTGGCGCCGGGCGTCAAGGCCATCTCCTCCAGCTTCCTCATGGTTCATCCGGACGTCCGGTGGGGGGTGGACGGGGTGATGATCTTCAGCGACTGCGCCGTGATACCGGACCCCGACGCCCCGGTGCTCGCCGACATCGCCATCGCGGCGGCCCGGACCGCGCGTTCGGTGTTGAACATCGAGCCCCTCGTGGCCATGCTAAGCTTCTCCACCAAAGGCTCGGCCGGTGGTCGGGGTGTGGACCTGGTGCGCGAGGCCGTCGAGATAGTGAAACGAAAGGAGCCCGGCCTCACCGTGGACGGGGAGCTTCAGCTCGACGCCGCCCTGGTGCCGGAGGTCGCGCAGAAGAAAGCCCCGGACTCCCCCGTCGCCGGGCGGGCCAACGTGCTCATCTTCCCCGATCTCGACTCGGGGAACATCGGCTACAAGCTGACCCAGCGGTTGGCAGGCGCAACCGCCATCGGCCCCATCCTCCAGGGTGCCGCCAGGCCGATCTCCGATCTCTCCCGGGGCGCCTCGATCGAGGACATCGTTAAAACATCGGCGATTACCGTCTCCCAGATCCCCTGATTTAATCGGAGAGTATACCTGCCTATCAAGAGGCGGACCATCAAGGTCCGCCCCATCGGTGCTCTTTTTTCTACTTACTCCAGGGACAGGTTCATCCGGTCCCAGCGCACCCTCGCGCTGTCCTCGGTCAGGGAGTAGGAGAAATAGACCAGCTCGGCTCTGCCGATTATCTCCTCCTCGGCGAGGAGTCCCCAGGAGCGGCTGTCTCTGGAGGAGGGACGGTTATCGCCCAGCACAAGGTACCGGCCTTCCGGGATCACGATCGGCTCGGCGAAGGGGTTCTTTCCCCCATCCCCCGCTGTTTTGAGGTAGGAATCCGGGGAGAGGTACGGCTCATCGGTGAGCACCCCGTTGAGGATCAGGCGGCAACCCACGATCTCCACCGTGTCGCCCGGAACGGCCGCCACCCTTTTGACATAGGAGTCCCCGGGCTCCAAGGGTGCGTTGAAAACCACGATGTCGCCGTGCTCTGGTTCGGTTCCGAGATAGCAGAGCTTGTCCACCAAAAGCCAGTCTCCCGGTTTCAGGGTGGGCTCCATGGAGTCGGAAAGAACGAAGGAACTCTCGACGACAAGGTTCCGCATCAAGGTCAGAAAGACGATCACCAGGATGAGGTCGGTGATCAGGCCACCCGATGGGCTCTGTCTCTGACGGAAACGGTGGTAGTTCGAGATAAGTCTCTTCAACATCTCAGGGGTCCGTCTACTCGAAGAGTTTCTTCTCGACCAGATTGGCGCCGGCCGTGCTGAGCTTGACCGTGCCGTTGCCCGGCATATCAACGTACTTGTACTTCCGCTTGGCCTCGGACAGGCACACCTGGATGTTGGCCGGCGGCTTTATACCGAGGTGGCGGAAGCAGTCGCTGATCTCTTCGTGTACGACCGTCTTCCGACTGCGGATCCTCTGGAGGTAGTAGAGGTAGAGGGTGCAGCGCTCGTAGTTGGAGCGGAGCTTCGCCCCTTTGACATACGCTTTTAGGGACTTGATGTCGTTGGTGCCTTTCAGGTCGAGGGGGGGTAGGTTCGCGCGTTTGGGTTTCATGCGCGGTCTTCCCCGCCGGCGCTTCGGTGTCAGTGATTTCCCCACCCGTGGTTTCACCGCCCGGGACTTTTTCGTTTGGGGCTTTTTCGTCCGGGGCTTGACGGCCAGCATTTCATTGAAGCGGGCGAACTGCTCGTCAATGAAATCGCGGGTGCCCGACACCTTCAAAGAGCGGGCGGTTAGGTCCATCTCCACGGAGAAAATCTGGTTCGAATCGGACGTTTTGGTCTCAGCCATTCTCATCACCTCGCATCTGTTTCGTTTTGAAGTAGCTTTACTTGACCCTTTGCCATATGTTCACCGTTTTTTCGGCTATGATCCACAGCAATCAATCGAGGAAGCGTAGTAGCAGCATACCCAGCCCCAGGTAGATGGTTAGACCGATCATGTCGTTGGCCGTGGTGATAAAGGGGCCCGAGGCTACGGCGGGGTCGGCGCCCAGCTTTCGGAAGACCAGGGGCATGAAGGCGCCCATCAGGGTGGCGGTGATGATGGCCCCGATCATCGCAGCGCCGACAACGGCTCCGAGCATGGGGTTGCCCCCCAAGGCCCAGGCCACCAGGCCTACTATCAGTCCGCTTAGTAATCCCAGCAGGCCGCCCACGCGCAGCTCTCGCAGGGCGGTGCGCAGGATGCTCCCCCCCTCGATCCGACCCAGGGCCAGGTTGCGGATTACGACCGTGGAGCTCTGCAGCCCGGCGTTACCGCCCATGGCGGTGATCACGGGGATGAAGGAGGCCAGGGCTACCACCTGTTCCAGGGCGTAGCTGAAGAGGTGGATGATCGTCCCCGAGAGGAGGGCGCCCAGGAGGCAGATGAGGAGCCACGGGAGCCTGAGCTTCACCACCGAGAGGGCCCCCTTTACCTCGAGCTCCTCGTCGGTGATGCCGACCATCTTGAAGATGTCCTCCGTGGCCTCCTCGCGGATGATGTCTAGGACGTCGTCCACGGTGACCTCGCCCAAAAGGACGCCGGTTTCGTCAATCACGGGGACGGCCAGGAGATCGTAGCGTCTGAAGAGGGAAGCGAGCTCTTCCTGATCCTGGTCGGGCGGCACCGAGGGGTAGTCGGATTCGATCAGGTCGTTTACAGGGAGGTTGTGCGGGGCCGAGGCCAGCCTCTCCATGGTCGCCACCCCGGCCAGACGGGCGCCCTCATCCACGAGGTACACGAAGATGTGCAGTTCGTCCCCGATGCTTTGCTTGACTAGGTTCTGGGCCGTCTCCACGTTGACGTTGGAGGGCACGCTGACGAAGTCCAGACTCATCCGCCCACCGGCGGTGTCCTCGGGATATGATAAAAGGTCCCGGATGTCCTCGGCCAGGCCGGTGGGTATGTCTCCCAATATCCTGTCGCGCTTGTGGGGATCGGCCTGCAGGAGGAGGTCGGCGGCGTCGTCGGCGGGGAGAACGGCCAGGGCGCGTGCGGCGACCCTCGGGGGAACACTCTCGAAGTAGCCGGCGGCGAAGTGTTCCGCCATTTCGCCTAAAAGCTGCGCCACCGCCTCGGTGGGCCACAGCTCGAGGAGCCCCTCCTGGGCCTCGGAGTCGAGGGTGGCGAAGGCGCCGGCGAGATCGGCTGAATGGCTCTCGAGGGCCAGAGCCTCGAGACCGAGGTTGTCGGTCTTGTCGAGCAGCTCTTTGAGTTTTTCAGCCAGTGCCGTCTCTTTAGTTTCGGGCTGCATGATATAGCAGAAAAGAATGGTATAAGATAGTACCGACGGTCCCGCTAAGAGCAATTAGAACGTGATTGTACAGGTTAATTTATTTTCGGTCAAGAAAAAAGTTATATTGTATAGGAACGGTAAATCTGTATGTCCAGGATAATTGCGTTGTTAACAACGGTAGCCTTTATCCGTATTTGATTGTTACGGTTTTGTGCCGGGGCGTCGGTGCGTTTTTTCTCTCTCGTACGACCGAGGATTGATTAACGTCGCGATGCTTTTCTGGTACAATGGCCGTGGTAGCAAGAAACCAGTCACCAGGTCCAGGTACCCGTTATCACCGGGGCCGAATCACTGCGGGGTTAATCGAATGAACTGGATCTCCCGTAAGATGGTCGTCATCATCATCTCGATCATCGTGGGTGTCATCGTTCTCTTAGGCGCCCTCTCCGGTTTCTTCGTGGACATCTTCTGGTACTCCTCCGAGGGTTACTCCGACGTTTTCTGGATCCGTATCTGGGCCGCGGTGGGTTTTGGGCTCATCATCTTCGGTCTTTACGTGGTCGTCGTGGGCGTCAGTCTGCTGTTGGCAAGACTCTTTAGTCGTCAGAAGCCCCAGGTGGTCTCCGAGGAGGCGATCATGCTCCCCCCCTTCGGGGAGAAGCTCCGACGATGGGGGGGGTGGTTCTTCGTCGCCGTGGGCGGGGCCTTCGCCATCATCAACGGCTTCTCCGCCGGTGGCGAGTGGCAGATCTTCCAGCGCTTCATCCACGCCACCGGGTTCGGCCTCCAGGACCCCGTCTTCGGAAACGATGTCTCTTTCTACGTGTTCAGGCTCCCCTTCTACCGGTTGCTCTACGACCGCCTCTTCGGAGCCATGTTAATCTCTACGGTCCTCGTCGTCGTTTGGTACGTTTTCCGGAGGGTGATCTGGATCGAGAAGTGGAAGCTGCGCACCAGCACCTTGATCAAGGGGCACATCCTGACCATGATCGGGGGTCTGTTTGCCCTGAAGGCCTGGGGCTATTATCTGGACAAGTTCAACATCCTCTTCGAGGATCACGGCAAGTTCTTCGGGGCGGGATTCGCCGACGTGAACGCCACCCTGCCCATGTACAACGTCCTGTTTTGGCTGACGCTGGGCTTCGGGGTCATCATCCTCGCGCTGACCTGGTTCAAGAGCAAGAACGTCAAGGTACTCCTGGTTATCGTGGCCAGTTTCATCGTGCTGCCCACGATCCTCCTCCACGCGGTTCCCTGGGCGGTGCAGACCTTCAAGGTCAATCCCAACGAGCTTTTGGCCGAGGAAACCTACATCGATCACAACATCGAGCTGACCCAGATCGCCTACGGATTGGACCGGATCAAACCCCGGGCCTTCGGCGAGTCGGGGGAGATATTCGAGGTGGAGGAGGGCCTCGAGGGGTTGGGGGAGGTTCTCGTGGAGGGGACCGTCGGCAATCCAACCGGGGGCGCCTCCTTCTTCGCCGAGGAGGTGGAGGGCGCCGGTGTCGGACCGCTTCTGACCCGAGCCGACATAGAGAACAACCGGCCCACCATTGATAACATCCGGGTCTGGGACTGGCACAACCTTCGCCCCGTTTACGACCAGAAGCAGAGCTTTAAGGGCTACTACGAGTTCGGCGGTGACATTGACATAGATCGCTACGTTTTGGACGGGCGTCAGACCACGGTCACCCTCTCACTGCGGGAGCTGAATATCTACGGATTGCCGCCCGAGGCCGACACCTGGCAGAACCGGCACCTGGTTTACACCCACGGCTACGGCGCCGTGGCCAACCCGGTTAACCTGAAAAACCGCAGCGGCCAGCCGGTCTTTTACCTCCAGGACATCCCCATGGTGAACCGGATGGAGGTTGATATCGAACGGCCCCAGATCTACTTCGGCGAGGGTAACATGGGCTACTCCTTCGCCCCGGCCAGCGAGCTGATCGAGATTGACTATCCCGTGGGAAACACAAACCAACTGACCAGCTACGACACAAGCGCGGGCGGCGGGATTCCGGTCCGCAGCTTCTGGCACCGTTTGGCCATGGCCATCCACCTGGGTTCCCTGGACGTGCTCCTCTCCGACTACATCACGCCCCAGAGCAGGCTCCTGATCCGACGCAACATCCTGGAGCGGGTGGACGAGGTGGCGCCCTACCTCTACACCGACTCCGACCCCTACCCCGTGCTCACCGACGAGGGCATCTACTGGATCGTGGATTGTTACACGATAACAAGCCATTTTCCATACTCCCAGCCGATGTTGGAGAACGGCGGCAACTACATCCGCAACTCGGTGAAGGTGGTGGTGAGCGCCTACTCGGGTCGCATGGACTTCTACATCGTGGACGAAGACCCCCTGATCGCCACCTGGTCCAAGGTCTTCCCCGGGATGTACAAGGACTTTTCCGAGATGCCGGAGGATATCCAGGCCCACGTCCGCTACCCCAACGCCCTCTTCGCCATCCAGAGCCTAGTCTTCTCCACCTACCACATGTCCGACCCCCAGGACTTCTACAAGCGCTCGGACCGGTGGGAGATTCCGGGGCACACCGGGCAGGGGGAGCTCTTCAGTGCGTACTACATGACGATGCGCCTCCCGGAGGAGGCCCAGGAGGAGTTCCTCCTGGTCACCCCCTTCGTACCCGAGGGCAAGTCAATCATGGTGGGCTGGATGTGTGCGCGGTGCGATCCCGACAACTACGGTGAACTTGTTCTCTACACCTTCCCCCGCACCGCCACCGTTTACGGACCCGAGCAGATTGATGCCCTGATGAACCAGAACCCCGAGTTCTCCAAGGAACGCACCCTGTTGGGCAGCGTGGGTTCCCAGGTTGATGTTGGGCGGATCGTCATCATCCCCATCGAAAATTCCCTCCTCTACGTCGAACCGGTCTACATCCAGGCCGAGGTGGACGCCATCCCCGAGCTGAAGTACATCCTGCTGGCCTACGGGAACCAGATCGCCATGGACGAGACCCTGGACGGGGCGCTGGATAAGCTCTTCGGTCCCGCCGCGTGGGTTGAGGAGACCGTTGAACCTGAAACGGGTGAGGTGGTCGAGGTCGAGACCGGGGAGCCGGTGGAGCTTGTGGCCGAAACCGCGGAGGAGACCGAGCCGGTCGTTGTAGCGGCCGATCTGACCGAGCTGCGGTCCGTCGCCCGGGAGTTCGACGCCGCCTGGGTGGACTACAACGAGGCCCGGGCCGCCCGGGACTGGACCGCCTTCGATCGGGCCGAAAGGCGCATCGAGGAGCTTCTCGATCGGCTCGAGACGTTGGCCGGGGCCCCTTAAGATGAAAACCAAGCTCCTCATTCTCGCGACCATGTGTCTGACCGCCTCGGCCTTCAATCTGGCCGTGCCGGTGGAGCGCGTGGTCCGCAGCACGGGGTTGGTCGCCGTCGAGACGGGCGGCGTCAGACTGGCCGGCGGCCCCGCCGGCTCCTGGGTGGAGTACGAGGTCACCATTCCATCCTGGGTGAAGAGCTTCGCGGTGGATGTTGAGTGGTGGTCCCCCAGGCCCGGCGACGGGATAGCGGTTTACCTCTACGATTACGGCGCCCAGGGTCCCGACGAGATACTGGGCGCTCCGGGGGGGCTGGACTACCACTGGCGTCTCTGGAGCGTCTCCACGGACCGGTACGGCTTCACCTCGAGCTCCCCCAAGTTTCTCCTCGCCCGGGGGGACAACCCCGGCGGTCTGCGTCCGGTGGACGACGGGGGGAGGATCAGGCTCCTGGTTTACGCCGATGGCGGTCTCCCCTTTGTCACCGACGAACTCGTCTACCTGGAGCGGATCCGCTGGAACATCTCGGAGCGCGACGAGCTGTGGAGTCCCGATTCCCCCGGTTGGGGCACCCTGGTCGTTCCCGGGGGCAGCGAGGGCTTCGATTTTGAACGCGGTTACCTCGTCGCATCCGCCGCGGGCCGGCCCCCGATCGGTGAGGAGCTCACGGCCCGGGGACGGCTCCTGGCGATCCGCGCCGCCACCGTGCAGGCTCTCGCCCTGGCCGTGGCTTATGTGGGCAACGTAACCTCCGATCCATTGAAACCCGACCAGCTCCCCGGGTACCGTGTCCTGACCCGCGAGCAGCTTGACGACGGCCGCTGGTTCGTGGAGATCGGGATTCCCTTGAACGGACCCGGCGGGCTCGCCGACTTCCTCGGTTATACCGAGATACGGCGGGAGTGATCCGCCGAACTTCCAAGGTACGTGTCAAACTCCTCATCTAAACCGGTGGTCGGCCTGATGGCCGGGGGAAGCGGTCGGCGATTCTGGCCTCTCTCCCGCCCCCGGCGGCCGAAGCAGCTCCTCTCCTTCGGCGGCGAAGAGAGCCTCCTGCGCTCGACCTTTAACCGCGCCCTGCTCCTGACGGACGTCGAGAGGGTCTTGCTGGTGACCCGGGAGGACCTGGGAGAAATACTGGCCGCTGAGGTGCCCGAATTACCCCGGAATAACCTCCTGCTGGAGCCGATCGGCGCAAACACGGGCCCTTGCGTGGAGCTGGCGGCTATCGAGGCCGGCAGGCGATACGGCGATCCGGTGCTGGTCATGCTACCCACCGATCACCGCATCTCGGACGACGCACGCTTTATCGGTGTTGTTCAGCGTGGCGTCGAGATAGCCCGGCGTGACGACGCCCTCGTGGTCCTGGGAATCAGGCCCACCCGTCCGGAGACCCAGTACGGGTACATCCGGGTGGAGGTAGGGGCGGAGACGGGTGAGGGGGGGGATCTGCCGGTCGGATGTTTTACCGAGAAACCGGACCGGTCGAGCGCCGAGCTTTTCTATCGAACCCAGGGCTACTACTGGAACTCAGGCGTATTCATCTGGCGGGTGAGCGTCATCCTCGAGGCCCTCGAACGGCACGCCCCCGGGGTCTACGGACCGCTGGAGCCGCTTCTGGGCCTGGGGAACGGGCCGCTGCCTCGTGAACTCCTACGGGCCGCCTACGCGGGGGTTGAGCGAGTATCCATTGATTACGCGGTGATGGAGCGGGCCGGTAACGTGGTCCTTGTTCCGGCGGATTTCGGCTGGGACGATCTGGGTCATTGGACCAGCCTGCACCGCGTTTTTCCCTCCGATGGAGCGGGGAACACCGTCGTCAACGTTGGAGGGGCCCCCGAGGTCTGCCTCGTTGACTGCGAACGTACCTTGGTCTACAACGAATCCCCCCAGCGGATATCCCTCATCGGGCTAACCGACGCCGTGGTTGTGGCCACCCCGGATACGTTGATGGTCCTCCCCGCCGAGCGTTCACCTCAGATACGGGCTATCTCGGAGCGCTTCGATCCGTCCGGGGAATAGGCGGATATGCCCCTTGATGGAATCGGGGTTATGGGGTAACCTTGACCGGTGGGTCGGGGTCGGCAGGCTTAACCGGAGCGATATAAGGCGGGTGCGGCTGAACGGCCGGTCATGTCGGATGGGGCTCGGTCGGCTTGAGGTTGCCGGGGTTGTGTTTCTCCTCCTGGCTGCCACCGGTTGCAGGAAGGAGCCGGAGCCTCCCGTGATTCCCGCCACCCCCGGCCCGTCGAGATCAGCGGGACGCCGGAGGTCACCACCACCACGGATCGGGTGATCTCCGACTTCGAGAACATGGACGGTTGGTGCTTCACCTGCTACCCCTCCGAGGTGGACGGCTGCCTCACCCACAGCTTCGACGACGAGCCCAGCCATGACGGCGACTTCGCGGCCGAATTCGTGGACTCGACCGGGGAGAAGTTCGTGGGGGACCTGGCTCCCAGGGTTGACTGGGAGGACTCCTGGTACCTGTGCGCGCTGAACCGGTCGGACCTGGTCGGGCTGCGAGACGAGAAGGCCCGCCGGCATCCCCCCCTGGCGCTGACCCGCATCTACCTCGTGGTTTTGCCCACCGCGGAGCACAACGCCGGCGAGATCTACTTCGATACACTGACCGTCGAGTAGGAACGGATGGACCGTACCCGAGGGGCCGCGGGGCATGGGGTGTATGCGCTTTGAACGGGAGTGAGATGGATATGGGACGTTTTTCGTTAGCCGTGATTCTGCTCCTGGTTTTCACCGCTCCCTTCCTGGTCGGGTTTGATCTCCTGAAGACCCTGGCCGCCGAGGAGGCTCTCGAGGAGGGCAGGGAGCTCTTCGAGGGCGGCGAGTACGAGAAAGCCGAGGCCAAGTTCAAGGAGGCGGCGCTGGAGCTGCCCAAGCTGGCCGACCCCTTCTACTGGATCGGCCGGACCTTCGAGGCCCGAGGGGATCTTGATAAAGCGGCCAGTTACTACGATGCGGCCCTCGAACGAAATCCGTCCCACTTTGACGCCCTGGACGCCGCGGCGGCCCTGGCCACCTCGGAGGCGCGCTGGTCCGAGGCACACGGCTACCTCCGACGGATGTCCGACCTCAACCCGACCGACCCGGTCATCCCCGCCAACCTGGGCTACGTCCAGTTGGCCCTGGGGGATTACGAATCCGCCGAGGGCAGCTTCCGGGGGGCCGTCCGCCTGGGCGGAGAGTTGGGCCGGGCTTACGACGGCCTGGGCCTGGCCCTCGACGGTCAGGGGGATATCCAGGAGGCGGAGGAGGCCTTCAGAACCGCCATCGAGGAGGACCCGGCGCGCATCGAATCCTACGTTCACCTGGGGCTGGTCTACGAGAAGCAGGGGAAGAACGATGACGCCGCCAGCGCTTATACGCAGGCCCTACGCGTGCAGACGACCGGCCCCTTTGCCGATATTGCAAAAGACAGGCTCGACAAGTTGGGCGTGATTTACTAAAAAATCCCAGCGCCGGTTGGTGCCTCAGTTTTTTACCGACACCAAGACACATGACGTAGGGCGGACCTTCAGGTCCGCCCGTTATCAGCCCGTACCCCCGCTCCGGTCCGTGAATCCCTGCTCCTATCTGGAGGGGAGAGGGGAACGATGCCGACCCATGAAGAAAAGGTCCCCGGGGGGACTTTTTTAACGGCGGGTTTCTCAGCTCTTGTTCTTCTTGCGGGCCAGGACCACGTGGAAACTGCACCCCGAGCAGGTGTATTCCACGGCGTTGAACCTCTCGTTCTCGGCCTCGCGGATGTTGGGGTTCGAGGCGCCGCAAACGGGGCAGGGGCGCAGGAAGAGATCCTCGGCGGCGTGGTCGGGTCGGAACTTGGCCCACTCGAAGCGGGTTCCGCATTTCGCACAGTCGGTTACGACCTGACTGATCTCGTCGTTGATGCGGATGACCTCCACCGAGGCGCCGAACTTACCGCATTTGGGGCAGTAGGTTCCCTGTTCGCCTATGGAACACCCCCTTTATCTCGTTCAATTGTACCATATTCGGGGGAGGTCTTTTTCGGATAGCCAGGGGCGGTTTCACACCGCCCCGTCGCGCGGAGGTTACCCCTCTACCCGTTAACATCCTGGGCTGGCACGTAGTTCTTGAAAAGCTTCATCTTGATCTTAACCTTCACGTCCTCCAGCCAGGAGTACAGGGTCGGCACGACGACGAGGGTGAGGATGGTGGAGAAGGCCAGGCCGAAGATGAAGGACCACCCGAGGGGCGCCCATTGCGGGTCCGAAATGGCCAGGGGGAACATGGCGCCGATGGTGGTTATCGCGGTTAAAAGAATCGGCGTCAGGCGGACCTTCCCCGCGTCAACGATGGCCTCGCGCATGGGCATGCCCTCCCGCCGCCGCTGGTTGATGAAGTCAACGAGCACGATGGCGCCGTTGACCACCACGCCGGCCAGGCCGATGATCGCGATGAAGGCCACGATGGTGAAGGTGCTGCCGGTGATCGCCAGACCCGCGATGGCGCCGACCGAGGCCAGAAGGATGGTGGACATGACCGTGATCGGTTGGGCGAAGCTGCCGAACTGGAGAGTGAGGATGATGAAGATCAAGAGGACCGCCAGCAAGGCGGCGGAGCCGAGGTCCGAGAAGCTCTCCTCAATGAACTTGTACGAACCCTCGTAATCTATCCTGTACCCCGTTGGAAGGACGATGCTCTCGTCCACGTATCCCTTGAGCGATGCGGTGACCTCGACGGGGCTGTACCCCGGAAGGAGATCCGCTCCCACGGTCACCGCCCGGTCTCCGTTGTAATGCCGGATCGAGCTGATGCCCTCCTTTTGCACGATGCGGGCGATGTCCCCGACCATGGCTTGGTTGCCCAGGAAATTGCTCACGAAGAGGCTCTCCAGGTCTCCGAGGGAGTCGAGCCTTTCCTTTGGAATCTTGACGACGATGTCGTATTCCTCATCGCCCTCGCGGTAAACCCCCGCCGTGACACCGTTGATCATGGAGCTGAGATTTACCGCCAGGTCGTAGGAGGTGAAGCCGAGGAGGTTGGCTTCCTGGCGGCGCAGGACGGCCTGGATCTCGGGTGTGCCCGGGGAGATGTCGTCGTAGGGGTCGCGGACACCGGGGATCGTTTCCAGGTGGGCGATCAGTTGATCGGCGATCCTGCGCTGCTCGTCCAGATCGTCGCCGTAGACCTTTATGTTGATGGGGGCGCCGATGGGCGGACCACCGCTGAACTCGGCGTAGTAGATGTCCACCCCGCCCACCTGGGTCAGGTGGGGACGCAGGTCCTCCTGGATCTCGCGGGCGGTGCGCTCGCGGTCCTCGCTCGGGATTAGATCAATGATTACGCCTCCCTCGTGGGAGTTGGTGATACCGAAGAACCCGCCGAGGTTGACCCGATGACCGCCGCCCGGGCTGTTGCCGCTGATGGCCACCAGACGATCCATCTCCGGGATGTGTTCGGTGACGATCCTCTCCAGTTGCTTAACCTTCTCGTCGGTGATCCCCAGGGGGGTGCCGATGGGGGTTTCCAGGTTCACGTTGATCGAATCCACGTCCACCGGCGGGAAGAGCTCCACCTTGAGCAAGCCCATGGCCGGCAGGGAGATCGCGGCGAAGAAGGCGAGGATCGTCAGGACGAAAACGAGTTTGCGGTGTCTGAGCGCCCCGCGGATGATCCTCTCATACCAGTTGCCGAGGCGCCGCAGGTTCAGTTTGTTGTTGAGCCAGATTCGGATGCGGTTGAGCCGGTGACGGATGGGACCGACCTTTTCGTGTTTCCATTCATCCAGGGTTTTCTTGAGCCTGATGAAGTTGGCCGCGATGGGCGGGGCCAGGATCAACCCCACGAAGAGGGAGGCGAAGAGGGCGAGGGACACCGCTATCGGGATGAAACTCATGAAATCGCCCATCACACCGCTCATCATCAGTATGGGCAGGAAGGCGAAGATGGTGGTCATGGTGGAGGTGAAGACGGGATAGGCGATCTCGCCGGTGGCCTTGACCGCCGCGATCTTGCGGTCCTCCCCCATCTCGATGTGCCGGTAGATGTTCTGGACGACGACGATGGCGTTGTCCACGAGCATGCCGACCACCAGGATCAACCCGGAGATGGTCATGCTGTTGAGGGTCCCGCCGGTGAAATAGATGACCGCGATGGCGATCATGAGCGAGAGGGGGATAGCCGCCGAGACCATCAACGCCGTGCGCAGGCCCATGAAGAGGAACAGGACGAGGATGACGATGGCCACACCCGCCAGGATGTTCTCGCCCATCGTGTCCAGGCTTTCATTCACCTCGTCGGCCTGGTCCGAGGTGATGTCGGTGATCACCCCCGGTGGGAGTTGCGTCGCCTTGGTTGGGTCTATCCCGGCCTCGGCGATCTGATCCGCCACCTCGCCCCGGGTCACCGGGATCATCTCCCCCTCGTAGTCTCGGACCTCGACGGTGAAACCTTCGCTGGTGGCGAAAAATAGACTGCGCACCTCGGAGGGCCTGAGCTTCACCTTCCGTCCGTCGGCCAGGGTAACGTCCATGGACTCTTCGGGGATGCCCAGCATCTGCTTGATCGCCGTCGAGGTCTCCAGGACGTTGGAATTGGTGCGGCGCTTGACGTAGATAGACACCGACTCCTGACCGTTGGTTCGAGAGTTTGATGTGACCTCCGCCGGACCGTCCACGATGTCGGCGATCTCGGAGAGCTTTACGCGGGTGCCCGAGGCGTTGGAGACGATGATCTCCGCCATCTCACCAGAATCCTCGAACTCGCCGAAGGCGCGGACGAGGTAGCGCTGGGGACCGATCTCGATCGTCCCGGCGGGCATCTGGAGATGTTGGGCTCCGATGGCCCCGACCACCTGCTGGGGTGAGATTTGAAACTCGGTGAGCTTGGCCGGTTTGAGCCGGATCTGGATCTCACGCTCCACACCGCCCACGACGCTGGTGTCGAGGACGCCGGGGATCTTCTTCAGCTCGTCGGCCAGGTTCTCGGCGGTCTCCCTGAGCGTGAGCCGGTCCATCTCCGCCGACACGGAGAGGACCATTATGGGTATGTCGCTCAGGCTGAACTCGAGAACCTCGGGGGTTTGACAGCCATCGGGCAGGTCGGGGTTCACCTTGTCCACCCGTTCGCGGACCTTGTTCATCGAGTCATCGAGGTCGGCGTCCGAGCTGAAGATGACCTGGGTGAAGACGAGTCCTTCGGAGATCGAAGAGTAGGTGTAATCGAGGTCGGGCAGGTCCACCATGGCGTCTTCTATCTTATTGGCGACCAGCGTTTCCACCTCGTCGGGACCGGCACCGGGATAGAAGGTGACGATAAAGGCCATGGGAATCTGTATGTCCGGGTCCCCCTCCTTGGGGATTGAGCTGAGGGCGAAGAAACCCGCCAGGGCGACCAGAAGAACGACTAGGAAGACGATCCGGGGCCGTTTAAGGGAGATCTCGGTGATCTTCACTGCTCACCCTCCCCCGATGACTGTTCGGTACCCTTGCCCCCATCCCGATCGGGGATGTTGATCAGGCTGCCGTCCTCGAGGAACTGCTGGCCCTCGGTCACGATCTCCTCGCCCGGTTCGAGCCCCTCCTCCACCACCACGCGATGGTCGGCCACCGGACCGAGGGTCACCGCCCGTTTTTCCACCCGCAGCATGGTCTGCGGTTCCGACGGACCCGGTCGTACATCCTCTCCCATACCGGGTGTCTCCTCGACTACCTCCCTCACGACGAAGACGTAGTCCACATCCTGGATCTTGACCGCCGCGTTGATGGGGATGGTCAGCACCTCGCCCAGGTCGCGGATCGGCAGTCGGACGTGGGCCACCATTCCGCTTCTCAGGCGTCCATCGGGGTTATCCAAAAAGATCTCCACCGGGAAGGCGTGGGTGCGGGGATCGGTCTTGACCCCGATGCTGTGAACAACTCCGATGAAGGTTTCTTCGGGGTAGGCGTCCACGGAGACCTCGACTTCCTTTCCCCCGATCACCGTCGCGATGTCCTCCTCGTTGACGCCGATCGAAACCTTCATGGGGTCGGTCTTAACGATCTCGAAGACCTGGAACTGGGGTCCCACCATGGAGCCGATGTCGGAGTAACGCATGGCGACGACGCCGGGGATTGGCGCCCGGATGGTGGTCTCGCTCGCCCTGTCGGCGGCTCCGTAATACCCGGCCCGCGAGGCGTCGTAGTTGATCTTAGCCCCCTCGTAGGCGTTGACGATGTTCTCCCACTGGGCCTCGGAGATCGAGCCGGATTCGTAGAGCGGCTGGTAACGGTTGTAGCTGTCCTCGGCCTGCTTGAGTTGGAGCTTGGCCCCCTCGAACTGGCCCTTGGCCGCCTCCGAGGAGAGCCAGTAACCGGTCCCTTCGATCCGGGCCAGCGCCTGCCCGGCTACCACCTCTTCGCCGAGGGCCACGTAGATATCCTGCAGCCGGCCGCCGATCTCCGGGGCGACCAGGGCCTCCATCTCGCCGCGGAGGACGCCGGCCAGGTCCCGCTCGATCAGCTCGTGGGAGGTGGCGACGACCTCGCTCGAAACGGTGTAGCTCTGTTCGCCCATCACACCCTCCTCCCTGCCACAGGCTAATATGAGCAGCGAGAGTGCGGCAACGATGGTGAGGCGATGACGCATCCTTATTCCTTCCTCGAAACGTTGTAGGGGCGGGGCTCCGCCCCCGCCCGCGGGCGACCGCAGAGGGTCGCCCCTACGAAGAC
>DAOVLG010000420.1 GCA_030631385.1 Candidatus Coatesiibacteriota bacterium
CTTGATCTCGCCCTCAAGCTCCGTCCGTTTGCCGGGGGTCAGGCGTTTCGAATCGTCCAGCCCGGCGGGGATGCGGCTTGGATCGAGGATCACCGCCGCCGCGGCCACCGGCCCGGCCACCGGCCCACGCCCGGCCTCGTCCAGACCCACCAGGGGACCCGCGAGCTCCCCCTCGGACAAAACACGCCGCTCGAAGGAATAATCCAACATTGTCCGACTAAGATTCAACGGCCAGGTTCTCGATCAGCGCCAGGGCCAGCCTCGGTCCCTGGGGCCAGAACTCGCAGGTGCCGATGCGGCCGTCCAGGACGACGTCGTCTTCTTCGACAATCACCGCCCCACCCCGGCGCATCCGCTTCCGTTGCCCCTTGAAGACCGCCATTCGCACGCCGTGGGCCCGTCCGTTCTGCAAAAGGGCCAGGGCGCCGATCCCGCTCGCCCCTACGTATCCGCCGTCGTCCAGCACGTTTCCGATGACCGTGCCGGTGGCGGGGAAATTTGCCATCCCCTCCATCCCCTTGGACTGCATCAGGTAGAGGAGGTCTATGTCATCCCGCCGGGCCAGCTCCTCGAGCTGCAGATCGAGCAGCGGGACGCTGCCGCCGGTGCCGGCGACATGAATGTAATCGCTGGCGAGGAACACCCGCGCGCCGGCCTCGAGAAAGAGTCGGCGCACGTCGTAGAGCTCGGGATCGTAGAAGAAGTCGCCGACCAGTATGACTACCCTTCGCCCGTGGAGCGCGCCGCGCAGATGCACGGGGAGATCCAGCCGGGGCGGCGGCTCGACGACGAGTTCGATGATCCGCACCCCACCCGCGGGTTCGGCGGGTTCCTCTTCACCGCACCCGATCACCAACGACAGGACGGTGAGTATACAAATGGGTAGACATCTCATAACTGCTAGGCTCCGAACTTGGAGTAGCGGTTGGCCAGGTTTTTCAGTATCGGCAGGAGGTCCGTTCCGCGTGGGTGGCCGAGTCCGCCCGCGGCGCAGGCGAACTCGTCGAAACGGGTGACCCCGTCGGGTCGGACGCCCGGACCGTGGATTACCAGCGGGACGGGATCGCCCGAGTGATCCTTGATCTCACAGGGGGTCGAGTGGTCGCCCAGGACGGCGAGGACCGTCCCGGAGTGCCAGAGGGGCTCGGTGAGGGCGAGGAAGCGGTCCACCATCCGGCAGGCGGCCACCTTCTTCTCGGGGGCGTCGTCGTGGCCGGCGAGGTCGGGGGCCTTGATGTTCACGAAGATGAAGTCGTAGCCATCCCACGCCCGTTTCACGGACCGGGCCATGCCTTCGATATCGGTATCGAAGCCGCCGGTGGCCCCGGGGCACTCGATGAGATCGAAGCCCAGATAGTTGCCCAACAGACCCCGAAGGAGGCCGACCTCGACCAGGGCGGCGGACCGCAGGCCCTGGTATTCCGGGAACGGCGGAATGTGCGGCACCAGCCCCCCACCCCGGGGAAGAGGGCAGTCGGCCGGCGGCAGCCCTTCCCGGCGACGCTCCTCGTTCACCGAATGGGCGCGCAGAATCTCGAAGCCGCGACGGACGAACTCCTCGGTGGCGGCGCAGGTCCTCAGGGCGGCGGCGTATTCGGGGTGACCCTCGTCCACGGTGGGTTCGCACCGGTGGAGCGGCTCACCCTCTGCGTGGGGATCGGTGTCGGAGACACGACCGGAAAGTTCTCCGCCTCTGAGCACCAGGGCGGCGCGATGGGCCACCGACTCCTTGAAGTAGGCGGTTACGCCGTCGGCCAGGCGCATACCGTCGAGGGCGGCGGCCAGCTCGTCGGTTCCCTCCTCGATCCGCCCGGCGCGCCGGTCGAGGACGACGAGCCGTCCATCGCGCTCCTCCACGGTGGCGAAGTTGCACCGGAAGGCCACATCGCCGGCCACCAGGGTGAGCCCCACTCCGGCGGCCTCCAGGGGGCCGCGGCCCGTGTAGTACCTGTACGGATCGTACCCCAGAAGGGCGAGGTGGGCGGTGTCGCTCCCGGGGCAGATCCCGGGGGAGATGGGGTCGAGAAGACCGGTTATCCCGCCGGTGGCCAGACGGTCCAGGGTCGGCACCTCGGCGGCGACCAGGGGGGTTCCGCCACCGAGGGAGGCGACCGGCCGATCCCCGATCCCGTC
>DAOVLG010000171.1 GCA_030631385.1 Candidatus Coatesiibacteriota bacterium
ACCAAGACCAGTAGAATCAAGCCAAAGTGAAGCGCTTTCATTCCCACCACCCCCAAATCACTTTTATCAGCCGCTATCAATATATACCCAAACCGGAACCGTGTCAACCCGCCTGGTCACCGACTAAAATGCCGAAAAGAAGATATTCGGTACTCCGTTGGAAAATAAAGGCCTGTGTTTTCCTGAGAATAATAAGGCGGGGAATAACCCCGCCTTCGATTTAATATATTAATATTTATGCTTCACTCGTACCGGAGGGCGCAGGTGGGGTCGAGACGGGAGAAGAATTTTACATCCCGGTGGTTTTCTGATTACACCACCAGCTACTTCAACTCGTACTCGTTGATTTTCCTGTGCAGCGTGCGGAGGCCGATGCCGAGGACCTTCGCGGTCTGGGTGCGGTTGCCGGCGTTCTTGGCTAAGGTCCGGCGGATGACCTCGCGCTCGACCTGCTCCATGGTCCAGCCCACCGGGACGCGGATCATGGAGGTGGGATTGATGGCGGCGACGCGGTCCTTGATCTCCGGGGGCAGGTCCTCGACGGTGAGCTCGTCGCCTTTGGCCAGGGCCACCATGCCCTCGAGGGTGTTCTTGAGCTCGCGGACGTTGCCGGGCCAGTCGTAGGTTAGAAGGAGGTCCAGGGCGGTGGGCTCGACGCCGGTGACCGGTCGGTCGTAGGCACGGGCGGCGTCGGAGACGAAGCGGGAGATCATGGGCAGGAGGTCCTCGGGCCGCTCGGCGATGGGGGGGACGTATATCTGCACTTTTTTTAGGCGGTAGTAGAGGTCCTCGCGGAATCGCCCGGCGCGCATCTGCTCGGCGGGGTCGGCGTTGGTGGCGGCGATGAGGCGCACGTCCACCTGGAGGGTCTCCTCGCCGCCGACGCGCTCGAAGCGCTGGTCCTGGAGCACGCGCAGGAGCTTGACCTGGGTGGCGCGGGGGATCTCGCTTATCTCGTCCAGGAAGAGGGTGCCGTCGTGGGCCCGCTCGAAGGCGCCCGCGTGCCTCCTGATCGCACCGGTGAAGGCCCCGCGCTCGTGGCCGAAGAGCTCGCTCTCCAGGAGCCCCTCAGAGAGTGCGGCGCAGTGGAGCTTGATGTACGGGCCGTCGCGGCGGTTGCTCCGGTGCTGGATGGCGTCGGCCACCAGCTCCTTCCCCACGCCCGATGGACCGGTTACCAGGACGGTGATGTCGGTTTTGGCGAGCTGGTCCACCATCTCGAAGATGCGCTTCATCTGCGGGGAAACGGCGATGACGCCCTCCCCGGTCAGACGCTCGTCCAGCCGGCCGCGCAGTGATTCCAGGTCCAGGCGCATCCGCCGGTTCTCCAGGGCGCGCTCGACCTGTAAGAGAAGCTCCTCCGGGTTGACCGGCTTGGTGAGGTAATCGTAGGCCCCGGCCCTCATCGCCTCGACGGCGCTCTGGACGGAGCCGTGGCCGGTGAGCACGATCACCGCCAGGTTGGCGTCGCGCATCCGGGCCCCCGTGATGAGCTCCAGCCCCGAGCCCGAGGGGAGGACCAGGTCCACCAGGAACAGGTCCACCTCGTTGACGGCCAGGGCCTCTCGGGCCTCGTCGGTGTCGCCGGCGAGAAGGGTGCGGTAACCGGCGCGCCCCATGACACGCTCCAGCGCCTTGACCACCTCGGGGTCGTCGTCAACGATCAGTACGAGCGGTTTGGCCATCTTAATTCCTTGTTTTCATTCTCGTCGATTTCTTTCATCTTTCCTTATTTGAAGGAGATCTGTAGATCGATCGATCTCAAATTTACCAAATTTAATTCGAGAAATAAATGGCAATATTATTAAACCGCCAATTATGGAAATTAAGATAAGGCGTATTGTATTTAACTCAAAAACATTTAAGATATCTACTATCAATAAACCACATAAAGCAAAACTTAAACCCCAACATACCCATTTGATATTTCCAATTGTTTAATTTACCTTATTACGTTTTGTTTTAATATCTTGAGAACATTTCTAATTCGTTAATCTTATGAACTGGGTATTCGTTGAGCGTTGGAAATAGGTCATCAATCGGTATTTCAATTAGTGGTTTGCTGCTAACCTCAAATCCTACAAGGTTACTTTCTGCATTTCTATACACATAAAAACTATCATGATCAAGAAGCCCTTTCTTTTTTAGTGACTTTTCATGTGCTATTTCTCCAGGATTTGTTTTTCATTCATAATTGTAACAGAAAAAATACATTCGTTTATATCAAATGGCGGGCAAGCAAAGATAATCTTTCCCTTTCGACCATCTGATTCGGAAAAAGTCCCACTGAGTTGCCACCTACCTCTCGTCCTCGGGTGAAACGGGACGCGGTCCCAGGGTAAGTACGGCCACGGCGCCGCCTTCAGAGCCGGACCGCAGGGTCACCCCGCCCCCGTGGAGCCGGGCGATCTTTCGCGCCAGGGGGAGGCCGATCCCCGTCCCGCCGGGCTTGGTCGAGCTGAAGAGCCGGAAATGACTCTCTGGGTCCGGACCCGGTCCGTTCCCGTTGTCCGTGATGGTCACCCGGGCCCCGCCGTTCTCGGCCCGGCAGCGGAGGCGGATCAGCCCCCCCTCCTGTGGGCGGGACTCGAGGGCGTTCAACAGGAGGTTGAGGATGGCCTGGCGGAGAAGGGTCCGGTCACCCCTCACCGGGGAGGGGCGACAGTCGCACGCCAGCCGAACGCCGGCCCCGTCGAGCTGGGGCTTCAGGAAGGCGGCCAGGTCCAGGCAGAGTTCGGCGATCTCCACCTCCTCCCGACGGGGTTCCAAGTGGCAGGCGAAATCGCGAAAGGCGGTGGCGATCTCGGCGAGCTGGTCTATCTCGCGTCCGATGGAGTCCGCGATCTCCAGGGTCTCGGCGCCGGCACCCAGGGAGCGCAGGTCCTCGCGCAGCATCTCCAGGTTGAGGCGCATGGCGTTCAGGGGGTTGCGCAGCTCGTGGGCCAGCGCCCGGGCCTGGGCCTCGAAGTCCTCGGTGGTCAAGCCCCTCCTTTACCCGAGCCCCAGCTCCCAGAGCTCGAGGCCGTAGCGTTCCCAGGCGTAGCTCTCGAGGTCCTCCATCAGTTCCCAGAAAAGCTCCGGGTTGTCCTCCAGGATGTTATCAATGGTTCCCTCGAAGCGGTCCACACTCCAGCCCACGGAGTTCAAGTAGGCTTCCATCTGCCCCTCGTCAGTTGAATCCCGCTCGGCGGCGTAATCCACCAGACCGAAGAGGACCTCCCGCAGGGGAAGCGGTCCGGACTCCCCCTCTGCAATACCGTAGAAGAGTGCGAGGGAGAGGGCGATCACCCCTACGGTAATCCCGCTCAGGACTAGAAACAGGCGATTTGCAGGCGACACGGCACCCCCTTGGTCAGCACGGGATCGGTCACTCATCCCTGGGCAGCCCCCGTGCGGCCCGGTAGGCGTTGATCAGCCCCCGGAAGCCCTCGGGGTCCTCTGAGCGCAGACGCTCCACGGCCGACGTCAGTCCATCGGTGTTCCAGCCGAGTCCGGCGAGCGCGTCCTCGATCTCCCCGGCATCGGCCCCGGCCGCCCGGGCATCCAGATAGGCGAAGTAGGCCTCCCGGAGGCTCGCCGGGTGGTCGGAGTCGCAGGCGGCGAGGATGAGGGGCAGGAGGACGACGAGAACGGGGAGCGGTGGACGGCGCATCTACTCCTCCAACTGCCGGCGCAGGAGGTCGAGAAAGGCGTGCAGACGATCCGGATCGTCCAGGATCAGACCGGTGATGCGGACCAGGGCGGCCGTATCCAGCCCGGCCTCGAACACCGCCTTCTCCGGCGGCGTTTCTTCGTAGATGCGGGCCGCGAGGGCGGCCACCTCGGCGTCATCAGGATCAGCGCACCCCCAGAGGGCCAACACCAGGATAACCCCGAGAGCCAAAGAAATCCACCGCATCGGTTACTCCACCGCCAGGCAGGTGCGCTCCCAGCGCACCGTTCCCGAAATACTGAAATCGGCGTCCACGGCGTAGGGATCGTTGGAGAAAATGATCCCCACCGCCTTCCCCCGCACGAGCCCCTCCTCGAGGGGTCCCCAGATGCGGCTGTCCCGGGCGTCGGGCCGGTTGTCCCCCATCACGAAGAGGTGTCCCTCGGGGACGGTCACCGGTCCGAAATCCTCGCGGTGGGGGTGGCCGACGTAGGACTCGTAGAGCGGCTTGGGAGAACCGTTGATGAATACCAATCCCTCTTTGATCTCCAGGGTCTCACCGCCCAGGCCGATCACCCGGCCGAAGAAGTCCCGCCCCCCGCCGGTGGGGGAGGCGAAGCAGATCACGTCGCCCCGCCGCGGTGAGTCGGAGGCGTAGACCACCATGTTCACCAGCACCAGGTCGCCCGGCAACAGGGTGTCGGTCATCTGGTGGGAGGTGACCTCATAGGGACAGAAGAGAAAGAGCCGCACACCGATGACCAGGACCACAGCCGCCAGGACCGCCTGCCCCAGACGCCGGGCGGTGAAGAGTGGCTTATGCTCCCTTTCGGACATCTTCTAGTTCCTGCGAGACCACCGCGAAAGTCGCCCGCGGGCGGGGGCAGAGCCCCGCCCCTACGGATTATGCATATTAGCGAATTCACCAAATGTAGTGGTAAGGAGTGTCAAAATCGTATTTTTCAGCGTTCTCACAACTCAAGACGGGGTCAGGTATAAGCCGGTCCAGATTTGCATTTTTACGGTCTCTAGCGGATCACGTCCAGCATCCGGTCCAGGCGAAGGTAACCCAGCACCGCCAGGCCCGATTCCCCCTCGGAGCACATGCGGGGCAGGTTCACCGAGAGGTAGATCATGAAGGCCTTCCCGATGATCTCGTCCCGGCCGACGTACCCGATCGCTCCCCGGCTGTCGTCGGACGAGTTGCGGTTATCCCCCAGAACGAGGTAATTTTCAGGTGGAAGGACATGCTCCTCATCACCGAAGCGCTCCCCGCCCCGGGTCCAGCCCCAGGCCCCTTTGGCCAGATAGGCCCGCTCGTCAACGCGCTCCCCGTTCACCCAGAGGTAGTCACCGGCGAAACAGAAGCGGTCCCCGGGCAGGGCCAGCACCCGCTTGACGTAGTCCTCGCCGTCGCGCTGGAAAACGATCACCTCGCCCCGACGCGGCTCCCGCACCCGGTAGGCCAGCCGGTTGACCAGGATGAAGTCCCCCTCCCTCAGCGTGGGAC
>DAOVLG010000431.1 GCA_030631385.1 Candidatus Coatesiibacteriota bacterium
GACTCCACGGCATCGCAAATCGAAGGGATAGCGCCGCGTACACGCTCCCGTTGGTCGCTCCTACAATACACGAAAGACAAGGGGTATCAACCCCTTGCTTCAACGTTGGGTCCGACCTTCAGGCCTATTTATCCGCCAACCGCCGTGTAGCGCGGGGCTTCTACGCCCCGCCGCCAGCGCTGGGCGCTGGACCCCGGCCTCGCGACGAGAACTTTACTCAATTTGATAATCATTTCCCACGAGCGATGCGTGCCCGCCGGTTCCCGCCACTATGTGCGCTTAATCCGGTAATAACCCTTAGCTTTTTCGCCGCGGGTGTACTATATTCATGGTCCGGCCCACGGCGCGCGCATCTTCGGCTCCGCCACAGGCAGTAACGGCATCAATTCCGCCTGTGGCGGTCTTCAACCATACCCCGACCGGATGTCCACCCACTCCCCCCTCCGGAGGGAAGCGATGAGCAAGCTGAGGCTGTATCCGGCGGTCGGACTGGTCTCTATGGCCACGCTGGTCTACGAGCTTTCCCTGATGCGGGTCTTCTCGGTGACCATCTGGTATTACTTCGCCTTTCTGGTGATCTCGCTGGCTCTTTTGGGCGGGGGCGCGGCGGCGGCGTTCGTGTTCATCCGGCGGGACTGGTTTAAAAAGCATCTTGACAGGCTTCTCCCCGGGGCGGCGATCCTCTTCGGTGTCTTCTGCGCGGTGAGCCCGGTCATCTATCTCGCCATGGAGATCAAGATGGCGATCTGGGCCTACCTCGTCATCACCCTGCTCCTCTTCTTCATCCCCTTCCTGTTGGGCGGGTTCATCATCGCCGCGATCTTCTCCTTCCACTCCGAGCGGATCGGCACCCTCTACTGGACCGACCTGCTGGGCGCCGGACTGGGGTGCCTGGTGGTCGTCCCGCTGTTGTACCTGATCCCGGCGCCGAGCCTCCTGGCCTGGGCCGGGCTGCTGCCGGTGGCCGCCGGCGTCATCCTGATGGACCGGAAGAAGGCATCCTGGCGTAACTTCACCATAGCCGCGGGCGCGGTGGTGCTGGCGCTGTCCTTATCCAGCCTCACCTCCCTAAATCCCTACCGCGTCCGGTTCTCCAAGGTTGATCACTCCCAGGACGAGCTGATGTACGTGCAGTGGAATCCGATCGCGCGGCTGAGTGTCTACGAGGGGGTCAGCCGGTACCGGGCGGAACGTCCGATCAGCGCCGGCCTGGGTACCGCCTTCCCCGGCGCCGAGATCGAGCAGTACTGGATCGAACAGGACGAGTTCGCCGGGGCGCCGATCCTTCACTTCGACGGGGATTATCACGACATCGCTTTCGTCGAGTACGACGTGAGCAACCTGGCGTACATGTACCGCGATTTTGGCGAGGTGTGCATCATCGGGGCGGGTGGGGGGAGGGACATCCTCGCCGCGAAGTACTTCGGAACCCCCAGCATTGACGCGGTCGAGATCAACCCCGGCATCGTGGAGATCACCGAGGAGGTCTACGGCGACTTCTCGGGGCGGCCCTACAGCCTGCCCGGGGTGACGGCGGTCGTGGAGGAGGGCCGGAGTTACCTCGAAGGAACCGATAAAGACTTCGACTTGATCCAGATCTCGCTGATTGATTCCCTGGTGGCCTCCATGGCCGGCGCCTTCGCCCTGGCCGAGCACAGCCTCTACACCCTCGAGGCCTTCGATCTGTACCTCGATCGGCTCGGCGAGGACGGGGTGCTCTCCGTATCCCGGTTCTACTATCCAATCAACCATTTCGAGACCTACCGCCTGACGAACCTGTGCGCGGAGACCCTCCGCTGGCGGGGGATTGATTCACCGGGCGATCACATCGTGCTGATGGGAGCCGACATCATGTCCACCGCCCTGGTCTCCAAAAAGCCCTTCACCGAGACGGAACTGGACCGGCTCGGCGAGATCGCCCGGCGGGTCGGTTTCTTTGAGCTCTGGGTCCCCGGCCGGACCTCGACCGACTATTACATCCACCACATGCTCACCCTGGAGAATCCCGAAGCATTCATCGAAGCGCTGCCCATTGATCTCACCGCGACC
>DAOVLG010000465.1 GCA_030631385.1 Candidatus Coatesiibacteriota bacterium
GAGATCGCCCAGGGTCTTCTGGACGGCTGGATGGGGGAGCTTGCGGGGAGGGGCTTGGACTCCGAAACGGTGGCCGCACTTTGGGGGAGGATGAAGAGGCTCAAGGCCAAGCTCGACGAGCTCTCCGCCCACGGGGCGACGGGGATGATCTCGAAACAGACGGCGGAGGGCTACTACTCCACCGAGCTTGTTGAGATCGGGGAGGGTTTCCAGAAGCTGGCGAATCTCTTCGACGAAGCGGGGTTGTAGGGTGAAGCCCGTGTCGGTACTTGTTCTGACCTGTGCCCTGCTATCCTCTGTCCATCCCCAGGCCGAGCCCGCCGTCGAGGGGAGGGCGCTCTGGATCCCGGCCTGGGAGCTCACCAACCCCGGGGCGGTGCGTCGGGCCGTGATCGGTGCCGCCGAGTACCGTTTCAACGCGATCTTCGTCCAGGTGCGCTACCGGGGCGACGCCCTCTATATCCCCAATCGCTGTGTCTCCTACTACTCCAACCCCGAGCCGCGTTCGATCTACATAAAAAACCAACCTGAGGACTTCGACCCGCTGGCTCTGGTTATCGAGGAGGGACACGCCTGGGGCCTCTCGGTCCACGCCTGGGTAACCTGCTTCGAGATCACCGGCGGCTTCGTTCCTCCCGAGGAGAACCACGTGGTCAACCGGCACCCCGAGTGGGTCTCCGTGGATCGCTGGGGGAACCGGATGAACCTCGGACACCGGGCCTGGCTCGATCCCGGCATCCCCGAGGTGCGCGACTACACCACCTCGGTGCTCCTGGACATCGTCTCCAACTACGAGGTGGACGGGCTGCACCTGGACTACGTGCGTTATGAAGGCCCGGACATGGGTTACTCGTCCGTCGCCGTGAGTGAGTTTTGGGTGCGGACCGGACTGGAGCCTGATCCGAATGACGAGGCCTGGCGGTCCTGGAGGCGGGACAACATCACCGAGTTCGTGGACCGGGTCCAACGCGAGGCCCGGGAGATCAACCCGGAGATCGTCATTTCGGCGGCGGTCTTTTCAGATCGGGTGGTGGAGGCGTACAAATACATCTGTCAGGATTGGGGGTACTGGCTCGAGGAAGGCCTGATAAATCTGGCGCTTCCCATGTCCTATTCGCTTAACGAGGGCACCATCGGCCGGCAGACACTGGACGCCGTCCTGCACTCCGGCGATTCCCTGGTGTATACGGGAATCGCGTTGCGGAACCTCTCCGACGACGGCAAGTTGTTAGACCCGTCCGTGGTTTTATCCCACATTGAAGCCGTCCGGGCCGCGGGCGCGGACGGCGTGGCTCTCTTCAGCTATTCGGATTTCAAGGAGCTGATCCTCGCCGGAATGACCCCCGACTATCTATTTCCCGAGCCCGCCGAGGAACCGGCTTTCGAGCATTGGTAGGTTGTTAATGGATCAAGAGTCTATTCCTCCCCTTTTTCTCCCTCCACCAGCCGTCTGAAGCCGACCGGATCGGTGTCCCCCTCGGTGTTGAAGAGCAGTATCCGCGATTCCCCGCCCAGGTGTAACTCTTTCCTGGGCCTTTCCAATTCTTGGGCGTTCAGAAGCGCTATGAGACCCCCCAGGCCGGCGGCGCCGGACTCGCCGGAGACTATCCGGGGGTCATCGCCCTTCGGGTGGTAGGACGTCCGCATCGCTTCAACGGCGTAAGCGTCGGGTATGGCGAGGAAGAGGTCCACCCCGGCCGCGAGGATCGGCCAGGCCAAAAGCGACGGCGTCCCGCAGTTGAGCCCGGCCATGATCGAATCCGTTGACCCCTTGATGGTCGAAAGTTCACCCCTCCGCGCCGATTCGAGGCAACAGCCC
>DAOVLG010000389.1 GCA_030631385.1 Candidatus Coatesiibacteriota bacterium
ATACACCCTTGCCGAAAAGACACACTACAACTCAACAGGCCTATGCAAATCCTTCGACGGATCAGGCACAGAAAACCTAATCCCCGGCACATCCTTCAACCTGGCCCGCTCCAAATTCATCCCCGTCGGTTGGTGCGGAATGTACCGGGATGAGTTCACCGGCAAATACCACACCCACTTCCGCGACTACGACCCCCTGCACAACCGCTGGCTCTCACCCGGGAGAAATAAAGGGGTCAGACACTTTTTGGAAAAATGGGGACATTCTTAATTTTGCTCTTTGGTAATTGAATATTATCCCCCTAACCGACGACCGCGGCACTCTCATGGGCGTAGTGGATGTAACCAATCCGACATACCCCACCCTAATCGAAAAACTCTACTACAACGTGTCCTTTCGGCAAGCCTGAAAAATTTCAAATTTCTCCAAAAAATTGATACGGCGATCCGGCCGTCCACGGTGGATTTATGGGTGGGCGGTGATCATGCGTTTTCGGATGCTGGGCCTATGGTGAGGGTATCCCGGTAGTTCCAGGGCATCCAGCTATCGGGGTTTGAGGGCAACTCGTTTGCGTGCTTTTGCAGTTCGGTGAGGTAGTCGAAGGGATTGACGCCGTTGAGTTCACAGGTGTGGATCAGGCTCATGAACAGATCGCCCACCCGGGCCCCGTTGGGGGTCTTATAGAAGTAGGCGTTTTTGCGGTGCAGAATCGCCTTTTTGAGGGCGCGTTCGCAGATGTTGTTATCGAGGGGTGCTCCGGCTTGCCTGAGGAACAGGGTCAACGCCTCCCAGTGCTTACGCATGTAGGTGATCGCCTCGCCCAGGCCGCTGTTGGGCTCGACCTGGCGTTGCTCGATCTGCTCGGTGAGCCAGTTCTTGAGATCGGCCATCTTCGGGCCGCTGTGGGCCTGATGCCAGTGCAACCGCTGTTCGTCAGAGAAGCCCCGGCGTTTGGTTTCGGCATCGTTTTGATAGACCTCTTTAAGGATCTCCAAGACATACAGGCACTCTTGAGGGAAGTTCATCGCCACCTCGACAAAACGCCGGCGTCCGTGCGCGAGGCAGTGGGCCAGGATGACCTCGAGTTCGGCGGGCATATTGCGGCTCAGGGCGTCGCACATCTGGATCGGCGGCGTCAACTCGGCGGCCCGCTGCTGCAACACCGCGGCCAGGTTCTCCCCGGCATGACGATGTCCGGTGAAGAACAACGCGATCCGGCGATCTTCCAGGACCGAGACGATCCCCGAGGTGAACACACCCTGGCGCTCAGAGGATATCTGTTCCTCGGCATCGGCCTGCTCCGGCTCCTGACGGGCGGTCAAACTGAGAACCTTCATGCCCGTGTCATCGTTGTGGACGACCCGGCCCTGCGCGGCGGCCCGAATCAGCGCCTCGAAGACCGGGGCCAGTGGATCGGCGCTGTCCCGGGCGATCTCCCATTGCGTGGCGGCCGGCAGGGGAATCCCCAGGCTTCCCTGCAGCCGTCCCAGGCGATTGAAGGGAAGTCCGCTGCCGTACTTCAAAAGGGCGATCATGGCCGCCGATTCGGCGTCATACTTTTGTGCTCCCACCTCCGGCGGCGCCGGGGCCGTGAATATCTGGCCGCACAGGTTGCAGCGCAGCTTTTGTAATTCATACACCGTGGCCCCCAGGGGCGCCTGACCGCGGATCCGCACCAGGCGAGTCGGTTGAGCCGTTTGGTACACCGTGCCCTTTTTACAGTCTGGACAGGTATCTCCGCCCTGGAGCGAGGGGTGAGAGACCGGTACTTTTTTCGCATCGGCGTAGGCGTCAACGCCGTTACGGCCGTGGCCTTTGGGTTTCTCCGGCGGCGGCTCGGGCTTAGAGGTATCGTCCCGACCCGCCTCGGAATCAACCCCGGCCTCTTCCAGGACTTTCTGGATCACTTTCCGCGTCTTCTCGGTGGTCGCCCCGAAGAGCAGTTGTTTGAGCCGCTGGACCGAGACCCGCTTCTTCTCCAACTCCCGGGTCAGAAACAGCAGGGTCTCCAGGGCCGCGTGCAGCTTGTCGTATTCCTCCGGGCTCAGGCTCGACTTCACCCGCGCCAGGATCGCCTCCAGTTCGCTCATCTCAAGCTCGATCCGCTCCGGACCGCCGGGTTCAGGGGACCCGATTGACTTGGTTGATCCGGTGGACCGGGCTGGACGCCGGTTTCCTTTTTTGCCGCGCCGTCTCTTGATTTTTCGCCGTTTGCCCATCGCTACTTCACTCAGCACCTCGTAAAACCGCCGTGAAAACTGGTTGACAAATATATTATCGGACGAAGACCGGCTTTGACTTCAAATATCCTGGATGGAGTGAAGATGTAAGAGTACGTGTTCTTCTCACGGTCCTACCTCCACCCGACGCCAGGGCCGAGCCCCAGG
>DAOVLG010000326.1 GCA_030631385.1 Candidatus Coatesiibacteriota bacterium
AGCGGGCCCAGATATCCAGCCTACCGATGAAGGTCAGCCCCTCACCGAAGAGCTCCGCCAGGTCGAACTCCCCCTCGAGCTCGGCGTCATCCGTCTCGTCTTCACCGGCGAAGATCGGCGGCAGGTCCTCCTCGTCCGTGGCGAGGACCGACACGGCAAAAACCATCAACAGAAGGACCGGTATTAAGCGCACCCCTTCCCTCCTCATTTGCCCAGACTGGAGACGCTGAACAGGCTGTCCGGGATGTCCAGATCGTAGCGCACCTTGATGATCGTCATACTCGTGACCGAGCCGTCCTGCAGCCCCTCCATCTCGTAGTAGTAGGGGGTGGGGATACCGTCCACCGTGCGGATGTCACGCAGGAGGAAGCGCTTCAGCAGCTCGCCCGAGGAGTCGTAGTAGTCCGTGCGCAACGGCATCCAGGTCACTCTGTCCACCCAGCAGTAGAGCTTGGAGTAGGCGCTGTCGGAGTAGCGGGGTATGAGCTTGAGTACGTAACAATCAACCCCGGCGTATTCCTCGGAGCGCAGCCGTTCGGCGGAGTAGCTGTCGGCGTAGTTCGAGCTCACCGCCAGGTCCTCATAGGTCATGTTGGAGCCCATGACGGTGCGTCGGCGGGCGTTGGCCGCAATCTGCCGCGTCCGGTCCGTGTCGGCGAAATAGGCCCAGATGTCGTCGCCGTAGTCCAGTAAAAGATACGTCGTGCCGGCCACGCTCGCCGGTTTCAAGTAACGCATGAGCTGCATCTCATTGCCGTTCTTGGTATAACTCTCGATGGTGAAGGTCCTGGATTCGCCCTCGGGGGTGGTGATGACCTCCGTGGCCACGCTCCACATGCCGTCCACGCCGAAGGCCTCGTCAATCTTGTCGAGTATCTGGGCGCCGTTGAGCTCGGCCGCCGCGGGAGCTATAAAGACGAGCGCGACGACTAGCGGTATCAGCCGCTGCATTGCAGCCTCCCCGGTGAGGTTTTAGGTGAATTATAGCAGGATCGGCCTTCCTTCGGCTGGTAATCATAAAGTAATGCTTCACTGCTGTAGGGCGGGGTTTGGTAACCCCGCCGCCGTCCCCTCGCCCCTATGGGGAGAGGGCTAGGGTGAGGGGTTGAAAAATCGCCCTTGCAATTAGACTACATTTCATTGTGTTTACATGTTTTAACAGGGAAAATGAAAAAGTGAAATTTTTCCACACTTTACCCTTGACCATCCCACCCACTCATGTTAGCTTCTTTACGATGTTGTGAGGCCTTGTGGGTTCTTTATTGGCATTTTTTAAACAAATGCCATTAGGGGGAGCCATGAAGAAGCTATTTACAGCACTGTTTGTCCTGTTCCTGTTTACGGTTACCTTTGCTGCCGATGAGTGGCACATTGAGACCGTGGATTCTGCGGAGGCTGTGGGCCGGTGCACCTCACTGGCGCTGGATTCCTCCGGCCACCCCCACATCTCGTATTTAGATTTAACCAACTTTGATCTCAAGTACGCCCGCTGGGACGGCGACGAGTGGCAGTTAGAGACCGTAGACACGGCGGGGTCTGTGGGTACATATACATCCCTAGAGCTGGACGATTCTGATAACGCCCACATCTCATACTACGACAGCACCAACAGAGATCTTAAGTACGCCCGCTGGAATGGCTCATCATGGCTGATTGAGACCTTAGACTCGGTGGGGTACGTGGGAATGTTCACCTCCATGACGCTGGATTCCAACGAATACCCCCACATCTCTTATTACGATGAGACCAACTATGACCTCAAGTACGCTCGCTGGAATGGCTCCGCCTGGCAGATCGAGATTGTGGACTCGGCGGGTTACGTGGGCCGCTATACCTCCCTGGCGCTGGATGACTTCGGCTACCCCTGCATCTCTTATAGCGATGAAACCAACGAAGATATCAAGTACGCCCGATGGGACGGCGACGAATGGCAGTTAGAGACCGTGGACTCGACGGGCGATGTGGGCTGGTGCACCTCACTTGCGTTGGACTCCTCAGACTACCCCTACATCTCTTATTGCGATTTTACCAACGTTGAAAATCTTAAACTTAAATATGCCTACTGGGACGGCGACGAATGGCAATTAGAGACCGTGGACTCGACGGGAGACGTAGGCACGTGGACCTCCCTGGCGCTGGACTCCTCAGACTACCCCCACATCTCATACTACGACGACACCAACAGTGATCTAAAATACGCCCGTTGGAACGGCAGCTCTTGGCAGAAGGAGACCGTGGACTCGGCGGGTGTTGTGGGTTTATGGACCTCCCTGGCGTTGGACGACTCCGGCTACCCCCACATCGCGTATGCAGATTATACAAACACCGATCTTAAATATGCCTGGTACGAGAGCGAACCGGGGGTGGAGGACGCGGAGCTATCGGCGAACATCCGCGACGAGGGCGTCCTGGTCGGCTGGACAATCACCGGCGACACACCGTCGAGCCTGTGTGTTCTGCGCTCGGTGGGGAATAACGAGCCGGTGGCCGTTTCCGGCGCGTTACCCGGTTCGGCGGTGCGCTGGCTGGATAACCAAGTTGAAGTGGGCGTCGAGTACCGCTACTGGCTGGAAGTGATTGATAGCGACGGATTGGTGAGCCGCTTCGGCCCGACGGAGCCGGTTTCGATACCTGAGCAAACCACTCGACTCGCCCTCGGCGAACCCTATCCCTCCCCGGCGCGGGACACAGTAAACCTGAGCTATGAGTTGCCGAACGGTTGTTCGGGCGCGGTCATCGAGGTTTACGACCTCTCCGGCCGGCGGCTGGATTCGATCCCCCTAACCGACTCCGGCGAGATAACCCTCGAAGTCTCCGATTACGCTTCCGGCGTCTACACCGCCCGGTTGAGCAC
>DAOVLG010000509.1 GCA_030631385.1 Candidatus Coatesiibacteriota bacterium
GGGAGCTCCGGCGGGACCGGCGGGGGGTGCTTCCCTTCTCCGACCGGGAGCTGGCCGAGGGGCTCGCCAAGTGGGGCCTCACCGAAAAGCTCCACCGCTACCCCCACGAGCCCACCCACGCCGCCAACGCCTTCTACACCTCGGGCTTCGAGCGAGCCCTGGCGGTGATCTTCGACGCCTACGGCACCGGCGACACCGGCGGTATCTTCCGCTGCGGGCCCGACGGCATCGAGACGATGGCCACCTTCCCCTGGCCCAACTCCCTGGGCGACTTCTACAGCCGGGTGACCAAGGCGCTGGGCTTCACCCCGGACCGCCACGAGGGCAAGATCCTCGGACTGGCGGCCTACGCCCCCGCTGGCGAGGTATTTCCTCTCGTCCGTCCCCGTTTCGATGTCTCCGACGGCAACTTCTTCTATCTCAACTCCCACGACCCCTTCTACGTGCCCCGCCTGGCCCGGCGGTTCCCCCGGGAGCAGGTCGCCGCCGCCCATCAGGACACCCTGGAGGAGGTGGCCGTCGCCGTAATCCGCCCCTACCTGCGCCGCACCGGCGAGCGCAACGTGGTCCTCTCGGGCGGGGTTACCGCCAACGTCAAGCTGAACCAGCGCATCGCCGAGCTGCCCGAGGTGGACCGCATCTTCGTCCATCCGGCGATGAGCGATATGGGCACCGGCACCGGGGCCGTGTATCTCTACCTCGCCGAACGGGGGAGGGTCAAACCGTACAAGCTTCCCCATGCGCTCCTCGGGCCCGATTACGACGAGGCCGCCTGCAAAGCGGCGTTGGAGGACGCAGATCTCCCCTGCACCAAACCCGACGACCTGGTCGTCGAGGCGGCGAAACTCCTCGCCGCCGGGAAGGTCGTCGCCTGGTTCGACGGGCGGATGGAGTACGGCCCCCGGGCCCTGGGCTCACGCTCAGTCCTCGCCCGGGCCACGGACCCCGAAATTAATAAATGGCTCAACAAGCGCCTGAAGCGCACCGAGTTCATGCCCTTCGCCCCGGTGACCCTCCCCGAGCACGCCGGGCGGTGCTACATCGGCCTGGAGAAGTGCCGCCACACCGCCGAGTTCATGACCGTCACCGTGGACTGTACCGATTACATGAAAGAGGTGAGCCCGGCGGCGGTCCACGTGGACGGCACCGCCCGCCCCCAGATCTCTAACCGCGAAACCAACCCGCGCTACCACGACGTCCTGGCCCGCTACCACGACATCACTCATATCCCCAGCCTCATCAACACCAGCTTCAACATCCACGAGGAGCCCATCGTCTGCACCCCGGCGGACGCCGTGCGAGCCTTCCGCCAGGGGCACCTGGACTGGCTGGCCCTGGGACCCTTCCTGGTGAAAAACCCCGCCGACGATGCTTAAGCCCCTCGTAGCCGGTCTTTACAACCTGGGTCGCGCCCTGGGCCTGTTTTGCAATGCGGATCGCCGGCCCCGCGCTTTCATGTACCACCGCGCTTCGGTCGGGGAAA
>DAOVLG010000183.1 GCA_030631385.1 Candidatus Coatesiibacteriota bacterium
AACACACCGCACTGGCCGGCCAGCATGTTGCCGATCTCGACCGAGCCGGTGAAGGATACGCGGTTGACGTCGGGGTGCTCGATGAGGGCCTTGCCCACGGTTGCGCCGCCGCCGGTGACCAGGTTCACCACGCCGGGCGGGAAGCCGGCCTCCTCGAAGACCTCCATGAAGTTGGCGACGCTGGCCGGGGTGAGGGTGGCCGGCTTGATGACGCAGGTGTTGCCGCAGATGAGCGCCGGGAACATCTTCCACGAGGGGATGGCGATGGGGAAGTTCCACGGGGTGATCATGCCGCAGACGCCCACGGGGCAGCGGATGGCCATGCCGAACTTGTTGGGCATCTCGACGGGGGTGTGTCTGCCGAAGAGTCGGCGGCCCTCGCCGGCGGCGTAGGTTCCGCAGTCAATGGCCTCCTGGGTGTCGCCCCGGGTCTCGGCGATGACCTTGCCCATCTCCCGGGTCATCATCTGAGAGATTTCCTCCTTGCGGCTTTTGAGGACCTCGACGGCCCGCATTATTACAAGGCCGCGCTCGGGTGCGGGTACGAGGCGCCAGGACTTGAAGGCCTCCTTGGCGGCGGCCACGGCGGCGGCCACGTCACGGGCGTCGGATTTACAGTGGGTGCTTACCAGGTCGTCGGTGTCGGCGGGGTTGCGGTTCTCGTAGCGCTCGCCACCGGCGGCCTCGACCCACGCGCCGCCGATGTAGTTCTTGAAATGCTTCGGCTCGGGCATGGCGATACTCCTAACTCATTGGAAAATTAACTCGCGGAAAAGATGGATAAGCGAAAGCAATAATAGCAGGGGTAGGGGATGACGGTCAACGGGCATGGGACCAATAATAAAGGGGCCGGACGCGTCGGTCCTTTTCTTCAGCGGGTGATGGCCATGCGGCGGGATACGGAGCCCCCGCCCTACCGAAGACAAGGAATGCTAATCCTTTAAACGGAAACAAGGGGTTAAAACCCCTTGTCTTATCTTTTACGTTTTCCGCGGCGGGGTTAGGAAACCCCGCCCTACATTTATACTGCGTATTTATTGAAGCCGTTAAAGAAAAGCCCCGGAGGGGTCCATTTCTACCCGAGTCCACCCGCCGCATTGCCTATTTACCCTCACCAACTAAAGAAAGGCCCCCAAACGGGGGCCCTTTTCGCAACGCTTGTGCTCCGAACTAGAACTGGGCCTTGATCCCGCCCCAGGTGGTGTGCTCGACGTTCGAGTACTCACCCAGGTCCACGGCGGTCCAGGCGGAGAGGTCGTCGAACTCGTCCTCGAGATCAACGGACTCGAGGGCTACGCCCAGCAGGACCTCGAAGTAGTCGCCAGAGCCGGTCGAGATGTCGTTGTAGGAGGCGACGAAGTCCAGGTCAACGGTGGTGCTGCCGGAGCAGTCTATGGGCGGGGAGATCAGACGGGTGTTCACCCCGGCGTACCAGTAGTCGGAGTCGGCGTCGGCGCAGAAGCCGTCACCGCCGGCGTAGTTGGAGCGGTAGCACGTGTCGTTCCTCACCCAGCCGTAGGACTCTAAAACTACGATGGTCCAATCGGTGGGCGGCCACGACTCGAAGTCCTCGGTGAGGAGATCGGCGCGCGTGTCATCGGAGACGACCACCTGGTCCACTTCGGCCCACCAGTCCCAGCCGCCGTCGTCGTAGTGGAAGTCCACGGCGAGGAAGCCGCCGGCGCCGTCGGAGAGGTCGAGGTTGACCTCTTCGCCGGGACCGTAGGCGTGATGATCCTCATCCCAGCGCAGGATCTGGGTCCAGTCATAGCTCTCGCCGTCCCAGGAGCCGACCATGGCGTCGTTGACGCGCACGCCGTCGGCCACGCCGGAATTGTCGGACTCCCAGTAGAAGACGACGTAGACTTCGCTCTCGCCGGTGAGGTCTTCCAGGTCGAAGGCTTCGTCGGTCCAGGAGCCCTCGTTGGTGTCGTAGACGGCCAGGGGGGTCTCCGCATCGGGATCGAAATCGTCGGAGGTGGGCTCGAAGTCCACGGCGTAGACCGCGAAGAAGTCGCCCTCGTCGGCCGTGTCGAGGGTGTAGGCGAAGCCGAACCAGGCGCTGACGGCGTCGGTGAGATCAATGGCGTCGGTGTTGTAGAGCCAGGTCTTGTCGCCCATGCTGTACTCGTCGCCGTCGTCCACGATGCAGGCTGCCATGTCGTCGTCGCCGTCGTTGTAGTGCTGCCAATGGGCGGTGTCGGCGTCGTTGGGACCCGCTACGGATACGAAGGGTGCCGTACCGGCGAAAGCCACGCCCAGCAGCACAACAGTCAGTACTACAAATATCTTCCTCACTTTACCCTCCTTTTGGGTAATCCGGTTTTGTTAGTGGGATCCTTGTATCACCTTCCCTACTCGCAGGCAGTATGAATAGCTCTAAAGAGCGTGAAGATGATAGCCGGTCGGGGAGCTAAAGTCAATGGGGTTTTTCGTGACGGCTTCCACGGAGTGGACCGCAACTCGATCTCATTTTGTCCGAGATGGGATATCCCCGGGGAATCCCGTATCCCCGAATCGGTCCCTGTTCACCCGGGTTGAAATCACGAAAAAGCCCCGAAGGGGTTCATTTCTACCCGCGTCCACCCATCGCGTCGCCCGCCTCCCCCACCAACCATAAAAAAGGCCCCCGAGGGGGCCCCTTTCTACCGGGAGCGTCGGCTAGAGGTTAATCTCCCACCGCCACACGTTGCACCCCGGTAGCTCCTCCCCACGCCAGATGAAGCCTTCGGCGGGCCTGTCCGCGGGCAGCTGAGGGGCGACCTTTTCTAATACTAGTTCACGGTCGGACCCGGGTTCGGCTTGATCCAGGTGGTGGTAGGCGAGGCGCACGGTGGCGCCCCAGTCACCGGTCGAGGGGAAGAGGGAAACCAGGAAATGGTAACGGTCGTCGAGCTTGTAGCACCCGTCGAGGGGGACGGTCTCCACGCGGCCGTCCGCGTAGACGATCCGGCAGGAAAGGTATCCACCCGCCGGAGCGGTACCCCTGATCAACCAGAGGTGGATACCCCCGTCGCCGTCAAACCCGTCGGTGTCCCCTCTACCGCTGGAGATCACCTGTACGCGGTCCTGCGCCGCAGCCTGGGTCTGAGGCTGGCCGAAGTGGAGGATGCCCACCGCGAGCATCAGGGCGGCGAAGGAGGCTAAGATGATGAGTATCTTTGGTTTCAAGGCTTTCTGCTCGATTTACTTGCGACCTATTGTATAGCAAAGTCTATGCCACGTACAGAATAAAAGGGATTTAAAGAGTTAAGTCTTATATTCATAAGTAGTTATAAAAATTCACCCCTCTGCTTCCAGCCCCTTGATCCATTGGGGCTCAGGGGGAAGGGGGAGAAATGTAACGCCCATTCGCCCCTTGGAACACCGGGGAAAATATGCTAGCCTAGACCGCGTTGAGGGAGCTTCTCCGTACCGGTACGAGCATCGGGGTATTCTAAATACGCAGCCAAGGGGAATCAATGGTCCGCGCCAAGGTCGCCGTGGTGAAAACCCGTCCCGAGACCGTCCTGGAGGACACAGCCCGGGCGATGGAGCTGGCCGATTTCACCGAGGCCCTGCCCGCCCGGAAGACGACCATCCTCAAGGATAACATCTCCTGGCACCTGCCCATGCCCTCGGCGAACACCACCCCCTGGCAGCTCGAGGGGGTCATCCGGGCCATGCGCGCGAGTGCGGGCCGGGGGGACCTGGTGGCCGTGGAGAACAAGACCGTGGTCACCGAGGCCGAGAAGGGGGACATGTACAACAAGTACCGACCCCTCTACGACAGGTACGGCGTCCCGCTCCTGTTCAACTTCCGTACCGACCACATGACCTGGCGGCTTTACGAGCCCAAGGCGGAGATGCTGGTCCTCAACCACATCTTCGGCGAGGGCATCCGCATCCCCGACTTCTTTCAGGGTAAGAACATCATCCACCTGCCCACGGTCAAGTGCCACATCTACACCACCACCACCGGGGCGATGAAGAACGCCTTCGGGGGGCTCTTGGCCACCAAGCGGCACTACACCCACTCCTGGATCCATAAGACGCTGGTGGATCTGTTGGCGATCCAGCAGGAGATTCACCCCGGCATCTTCTGTGTGATGGACGGCACCTCGGCGGGCAACGGTCCCGGCCCGCGCACCCTCGTCCCCGTCCAAAAGGACCTCATGCTGGCCTCTGCAGACCAGGTGGCCATTGACGCCGTATCGGCCAAGATGATGGGCTTCGATCCGTTGGAGATCGAGTACATCCGCCTGGCCGACGAGCGGGGCCTGGGCGTCGGGCGCATCGGGGAGATCGAGATCGTCGGTGACGTGGATGTGGAGAAGGAGAGTTGGGGCTTCACCGTGGGCGACAACCTGGCCTCGGTGGCGGGGGACCTCCTCTGGTTCGGCCCCCTTCGCCCGATCCAGAAGCTCTTCTTCCACACCCCGCTGGTGAGCATCTTCGTGGCCGCCTCGGACCTCTACCACGACAAGTTCTGGTGGAACTGGAAGGGCTGGAAGGTTTACCGAAAATGGCTGGACTCCTCGCCTTGGGGCCGGCTCTTCGAGACCTACGAGCCACATTTCGAGAGAGAAAAACGGGCAGTCCGAGGCTCACAAGATAAATAGCACTATTCCACTGCTATTGACACCCTATTGATACACCTAACGCATTGACAGTGGCAAGCAACGGATGTAGCATCTTCATTACTGATTGTATAAGTTTTTTACGGAGTAAACCTCTACGGGGCCTCGTCTTTGGAAGGGAAAATGATCCATTCAATGACGAGGATCCCCGCACATATAGAGGGAGGAAAGATGCCTGGTGGAGATCGCACGGGTCCCGTGGGTGAGGGTCCGCGCACGGGTCGGGGGCTCGGAGACTGTGCGCCCCGCAAAGACAAAGACGGCAACATCATCGAGCCGCTCCGCGGTCTGGGTCGCGGTGGTCTGCCCTGGGGCGGCGGCCGTGGACGCGGCTGGGGCGGCGGCTGGGGCGGCGGCTGGGGAC
>DAOVLG010000123.1 GCA_030631385.1 Candidatus Coatesiibacteriota bacterium
GGAGAAGACCGACCCCGCCCCACGGGCGGCCTCGACGATGTCGGCGGTGATCCGTACCGAATCCGGCAACCGGGCGCCGGGGAGGTAATCCACGTTCTCCCGGTGCTTCTCGAGCCTCGAGGCCAGGTCGGGGGTGTGGGCCCAGAGGGTAACCGGTGCGCCGGCGTAGCCGAAGGCGATGGCGAGGGCGGTGCCCCAGCTTCCGGCACCCATGACAGCGATCTTGTCAGGCAGCTTCAACTAATTCCCCCGTAACCGGTCCGCCAGCAGAGGATTATAGCCCCGGCCCGGTGGCTAGTCAAACCGGGTCGTGCTCGGCGGTTGCTGTTCAAATGAGGGTGAGCCCGGTTTCCTTCACTCCTTCCTGCCGGCGAGTTGGCTCGCCCGGCAGCCGCAGTAGCGCTGGCGGTAGATGCCGAGTTTTTTGGCCCGGCTCCGGCCCCGGGCAAACAGCGGCCGCCAGTCGCGGTAGAGGAGTGGAGCACCTGTCTCCCGGGCCAGCTCCAGGGCGATGCTGAGGAGGAGATCGTGGCGCTGGTAGCGGGAGTAGAACAGGGTGGTGGTGAAGGCGGAGCCGGTCTCGGCGGCCAGTCTCGCCGTCGGGAGTAAGCGCAGGCGGTAGCAGTAGCCGCAGCGCTCATCGGAGGGCTCGGGCGCGGGGGGATCGAAGGGCTCCGCGTCGAGACGCACCAGGGGCAGGTCCTCGAGACGGGCGACGGTCCGGAGGGCGTCCAGGCGGCGGTCGTGCTCCCCGGCCGGCTCGATGTTGGGATTGACCCAGGCGCCGAGGACCTCACGCCCCTCGTCCCGCAGCTCGCGCAGGGGCTCCAGGATGCAGATGCCGCAGCAGATGTGAACGAGCACGTCCATGCCGGGGTGAGTTTACCGCCACAGAGTACGGCTTGACAAGGCCCCGGGTTGCCGCTAATCTAGCCTTGGAATGTGGAGAGGGGGATTGGCGTTTGCGTAAAGGATTATCTCGACCACGAAACCGGCGGTGGGAAGAACTACACCAATAACGCGAGACCTTTGAGGGTATTGCCTGTAAACGTGACACGCACCTGCCGGCGGTGGCACAGTTTTTGCGCTTTTATACCTTGAAAATAATACGTAAAGCCTCGTAGTGCAAAAACCTGTGCCACCGCCTGAGGAGTGGAAAATCCACATATTAGGACCTTTTGCAACGGTCTGGTTCTAATGTTCCGAAGAGGCGGCCAAGAGGCGGAGGTGGTATTGAGAAGGACCGGGACATTGCTGTTGCTCGTTACGTTTGTCGCCGCCTGGGCCGGGGATGTCGAGGAAGTCCTCCTCCGGCACCGTGAATCTCTGGGCATCGAGGAGCTCTGGGAATCCCTCGAGACGATCCAATACACGGGAACCATTGCCTCGGGCGGGATGGGCGGAACCACGACGGTCCAGGTTGTCCTGCCCGCCGAAAAGCCGTCGGTTAAATCCGATGGAACCTGCGACGCCCGCAATTTCGTCCGGGGGATTATCTACCGCAGTGAGGTGTCTCTGGGACCTCTCCACGAGCTGGTGCTCATCACGCCCGAGGGAGGCTGGATCGTGGGCACCAACGGCGAGGTCCGGGGGCTCGTCGGCGTCGAGCTCCAGGACTACACGGCCTCGCTGGTCATGGACAGCCTTCTATACTGTTATCCCGACCCGGCCCTCTTCGACGTGGTTTACGCCGGAAGCGAGGAGGTGGATGGTGTCTTCTGCGACGTCCTGGACTTCGGCCCCGTCGAGGGCGGCCTCCCCTTCCACCCCCGGCGCTTCTATCTGGACGGCCGGGACGGGAGCCTCCGCCGCATCACCTCGGAGCTGGACAAGGTGGCCCACGTCACCGACTGTTCCGAGTTACGGGAGTTCTCCGGCCTGAGGGTGCCCACCCGATTCACCACCACCCTGAGCGGATTGCCCCTCGAGTTCGAGCAGACGACCGACACGGTGGTCATCAACGGGCCGGTGGACATGGGTCTCTTCCTTCGGCCCGTCGGGGAGCGGCTGGCTTTCCCCGAAGGTATCAGCCGGGTTCGGGTGCCCGTCGAATTCGTGGGCGACGCGATCTTCGTCCCGGTTGTGGTGAACGGGGAACGGGTGCCGATGATCCTGGACACCGGCGCCACGATGAGCGTCCTCTCCACCCCCGTGGCCGAGGAGCTGGGGATCGTCCTGGAGGGCACCGAGGCCGGTGTGGGGGCCGGCGGCCTGGGGGAGGTCCACGTCCTCACCGTTGAACGCCTGGAGATCGGCGGGTTGACCATCGGGGAAACGACCCTGGCGGCGACCGACCTCTCCGGGTTCAGCCGGCACTTCGGCCGGGAGTGGGGCGGTATCCTGGGCTACGAGCTCTTCGCCCGGACCGTGGTGGAGATTGATTACGGGGAGGGGTTGCTCACCCTCTACGATCCCGAGGTCTACACGGCGCCGGAGCCCGAGCCGGGCATCATCGAGGTGCTGCCGCTCGGGCTGGGGGAGGGCCTCCCCACGGTGGAGGCGGAGTTCGACGGGATACGGGGACCCTTCGCCGTAGATCTGGGCAATCTCAACTACACGGCGATCTACCACCCGGCGGTGGTGGAGTACGGCCTCCAGGAGCGCTACCCGGACTGGCGGACGCACCTGATCAGCGGCTTCGGGGGAATGGGCCGTCACCGCTTGGTGAGACTGGGCTGGCTGCGCCTGGGTTCGTTAAACATCGCATCACCACTGGCCATCCTGGCATCCGATGTCGAGGGCGCCCTCGCCCGCTCCAGGGAGCTGGGGAACATCGGCCAGGATATCCTCAAGCGCTTCCGCCGGGTGACGCTGGACTACCCCGGCGAACGGCTGATTCTCGAGATGGGCGCCGACGGCCTGGGAGACGGCATTGCCCCCAACCGTCTCGGCTTCTGTGCCGCGGGGGACGTGGTGGTCACCGTTTGGGAAGACTCGCCGGCGGAACGGGCGGGGCTTCGCGAGGGCGACATCATCACGTCCCTCGAAGACGAGCCCTTCGAGAACTTCACCGCCCTGGAGGTAGTGGAATGGACGACGGCCGAACCGGGCACACCGAGGGTCCTGACCGTGCTGCGCGGAGTTGACTTGATCGAACTCCACCTGACTACCGAGGAGCTGTGGTAGGAGATGGCGCGTGACCGGCGAAGGTTCCCCCGTAATATTCTGGTCGCGTCCCTGACGGTATGGTTCTTTACCGGGTGTGACGCGGCGTCGGACGCCGCGGGGCCCTGGGAGGCGCATCGTGAGCTGGTCCTCGCCGGTGAGGAGCTCCCCCGCGCCGGACGTCTTTACCTCTCCCTGGACACCATGGGACTCGTCACCGACTCCCTCTTCGAGTACCGCCTGGACGAGGGTGGGCGCCTGGTGGGCTGTCGGGTGGTCCCCCTCGCCGGAGCCGACCAGGGGCTCATCGTCTGGCGGCCGGACGGGGGATGGGAGAAGACCACCGGGGGCGCCGTCCGGCGACTGTCGCCCAGGGAGTACGAACAGGTGTCCCTCAACGCCCTTTTCCTGAGCGGGGCCTATCTGGAGCTCGAGCCCTCCTTCGGCTCGGAGGACGAGGTCAGCCTGATGTACGGGGAGGCGCAGTACCGCCTCACCCTGGAGCCCGGCGGCCTCCTGACCGGGGCCGAGGTTTTCTTCGATGAGCGGGTGTACTGTATGAGTTTCGGGGAACCGGGTCGCGATACCCCGCGCTTACCCCGCTCTTTCTCGGTGAGCACCCCCGATTTCCCCGCCTACGGGTTGAACAGGGCCAACTTCAGGGAAAGGCCCCCGGAGGACGTTGAACTGACGCCGCCCGAGCCCTCGGGCCTGACCTACGAATACTCCGCCGAGCGCGTGCTCCCCCTGCGCCTCTCCGGCGGCATGCTCCTGCTGCCGGTGACCATCGGCGGTCTCGAGCTGGAGTTCGCCCTGGACTCCGGCGCGGCGATCAGTTACGTGAAGCCCCACGTGGCGCGGCGGCTCGAGCTCACCCCCGTCGGTGAGAGTATTGTCATCTCCCTGGGTAACGACGCCACGGGGCACGGCGTGGCCGTGGTGGATGAGATAAAGATCGGACCGGCGACGCTCGAGGAACAAGTGGCGATCATCGGGGAGCCCTCCCTTTTACTGAGCCTGGCCACCTCCTTCGACGGCCTCATCGGCTACGACCTGCTGGCCCAGCTTCCGGTGCGGCTGGACGTCGAGGCCGGCAACCTGGAGATCATGCCACCGGGGTCTGAGCCCGGAATCCCCCCGGGGGCGGTGGTGGTGCCGCTCTGCCTTCCGGGGAGGTTGTTGCAGGTCCAGGGTGAGCTGGACGGGGTGAACCTCACCTTCATCCTGGACTCGGGATCGCCCCTGGAGCTCCTGGTGCTGCCCCGGAGCTCGGGTAGGCTGATGGGTCTCTCGGACGCCGGGCCGGAGGAGTACACCTTCATGAGCCTGGCGGGCCTGGGCGGGTTCATGTCGGCGCTCTCGCGTGAGGCGGGCTACTTCCAGGTCGGCCACCCCTCGCCGGAGATTGAAACGCAGACCCACTGGCGGGTGCCGCGGCCCAGGGTGACCTACGCCGTCGCCGACACCCAGGGACCGCTGTCCTACATGGACGCCGACGCCCTTCTGGGGCTGCCCTTCCTGCTGCGCTTCTCCGCGGTGACCTTCGATTACCCCCACGAGCGGCTCATCCTGGAGCCCCGGATCGAGGGCGGTGGTTAGCCCGATCAAGCGGAGGATAACGGAACGTGACGTAGGATGGGGGCTATGCACGCCGCCCGTTTAACCCCACCAGCCCCTTTCCCACAGGGAGAGGGGGATAATGTAGGGCGGGGACTTCAGTCCCCGCCGTTTTACCCCTCACCCAAACCCGTGCCTCGCAGACCTCCCTAGAAGGAAGAGGGGGAATAAGGCAGCCCTCACCCTCAATCCCGTGAGCGACTGCTCCTCCCACAGGGAGAGGGAGGACATGTAGCCCTCCTCCCGGGTTGCGATGATGTAGGGGCGGACCTTCAGGTCCGCCCGTTTTTCCAAAACACTCACCACCAAACGGCCGCCTATGCCACGGGCGGATTTCTCACTCCAGGTAGGCGTATTTCAAATTATTGTTATACGGGTCGTCGAAATACGATATATGTGGATTGTCAGAGGAATCCAGCGCCAGAGAGGTGTACCAACCCACAAAACTATCCGAATCAACGGATTCTATTCGCCAGCCTGAGCCGTCCCAACGGGCGTATTTGAGAGCAGGGTCGTCCATATCGAAATACGAGATGTGGGGATAGTCGGAGTTATCCAGCGCTATAGATGTTCCGTAACCCAATTCATCGTTGCCACCGGAGTCTACGATCTCGATCCGCCAGCTTGAGCCGTCCCAACGAGCGTACTTCAAGTCATCGTTGCTGTTGTCGTAATATGAGATGTGAGGATTATAGGCGGAATCCAATGCTAAAGAGGTGACCCAACCCACGTCGCCATCCGAGTCCACTGTTTCGATTCGCCAGCTCACACCGTCCCAGTTGGCGTACTTCAGGTCATCATCTTCACTGTCGTAATACGAAATATGTGGGAAATCGGAGGAATCCAGCGCCAGAGAGGCCCACTGCCCCACATCGCCCTCCGAGACCACGGTCTCGATCTGCCAGTCCGAACCGTCCCAGTTGGCGTACTTTAAGTCATCATCTTCACTGTCGTAATACGAAATATGCGGGAAATCGGAGAAATCCAGCGCCAGGGAGGTGAACCGCCCCACATCGCCCTCCGAGTCCACGGTCTCTGTCCGCCAGCTTGAGCCGTCCCAGCGAGTGTACTTAAGATTTTCATTGGTAGAATCTCTATAGGAGATGTGTGGGTTGCCGGAGGAATCCAGAGCAAGGGAGGTGTGCCACCCTACCTCACCCTCCGAGTCCACAGTCTCGATGTGCCAGGTGCGCTCGTCACCGTCGCCGTCGCTCTCGGTTCCCGGATCGCAGCCGATGGTAAAAGCTAGGATTACGAGTAAGGCAAGACCAATATAACGCTTCACGGGAGCCCCCTTTCCGGGAGGTTGTCGGAAGCTATGGAACCTTTAAGATATTAGCAGAACTTCACCTTCAACAAAACCCCTTCCAC
>DAOVLG010000397.1 GCA_030631385.1 Candidatus Coatesiibacteriota bacterium
GTCGTATTCCTCTCGTACGTGCTCCTCACCGGCTGCGGAGTTGCCGAGGGGGTCTACCTGGGCATCGTCGGACCGGAGACGGGAGCGTACTCCTACTATGGTCTTGAAGGGGACTACGGCGCACGCCTGGCGGTTGGCGCCTTCGGGAAGGCCCGCTTTACCGACGAAGACCTCCGGTACGAGGTCCTGCACTACGATACGGGTGGCGAGTTAGGCCGCCTTGAGAGCCACTTCCGACGCCTGGCGGAAACCGACAGGGTGGCGGCGATCATCTCCACGGACCCCAACCCCGAGGCCGTGCGCCTGGTTGCCGAGCTGGCCGATGAGCTCGAGATAACCACCTTCTTCGTCGCCGATGCGTTGAACGCGTCGAGCGGGGTAGACTCTCCCTACACCTACGATCTGAGTGTGGGGGGTCGGATCCTGATCCCCGAGGTGGTGAGGGTGGCCACCGATTACGCCCCGATGCGGAAGATCGCTCTGGTGTCGGGTCCGGGATCCCTCTACCGCTTTAACCGCGACGAGTTCATCCGGGCCCTGGACGCCGCCGTAGGAATCACCTACATTGACCTCGAGATTTCCCTGACCGCCTACGACTACGATTCCGCAGCCTACCGCATGCTCGCCGACGACATTGACGGCATCATCCTGAACGGGACGGAGGATGATCTGGTTTCCCTCCTGACCTCCTGCGCCGAGCTGACCTACAATCCGTCCTTCGTGGCCCTGGCCACGGCCAAGCCTTGCCGGCTCGAACTACCCGAGTACTACCTCCTGGACAACGGCTACTTCGTCGGCGGTTACTCATCGGAGTCCCCCAACGCCAAAACGACCGCCTTCGTCGAGACCTTCCGCAACCGCATCGGGCACATCCCCGGGCCCGTTTCCGCCGCCAGCTACGACGCCGCGCGAATCGTTCTGCGCGCCATAACCGCCGCCAACAGCCCTCATCGGGGTCCCGTCGCCCAGGCCATCGCCGGTTTTGGGACCCACGATGGAGTGGCCGGCGGCTACTGCTTGGACGGACAGCCCGAGTGGGTGTTCATCGAGCGCACGGTACCGGTGGCCACCGGCGTCAACGTGGAGCTCGCAACCGTCCCACCACCACCCGTGGAAGAGATCGCCGTGACGGAAAGTGAGGCGGAGATCGGTGGGTAGGCTCGTCCGGGCCGAGGTTATATCCCGGCGGGAGCTCTCGCCCGGGGTGGTGGAACTGGGGTTCCGAACCGATCCACCCCTCGATTCTGTGCCCGGACAATTCGTCGAGGTGAACTGCAGGAAGGCCGGGGTTCTGCTCCGGCGTCCCTTTTCCGTGGCCGGTGTGAGACCCGACGGCCGTCTGTTCCTGGTTGTTCGCGTAGTCGGTCCGGGAACGATCTGGCTGGCGGAACGAAGACCCGGCGACGGTGTTGATCTCATCGCGCCGTGCGGGAGGGCCCGGAGGCTCGATGCCCGAGGCAGGCACCTGCTTCTGATCGGAGGCGGGATCGGCACCCCGCCGCTCTACCACTTCGCCGGGTACTACCGCGGGGAGGCGGAGGCGGTCGAGCTGCTCATCGGTGCCGCCTCCGGCGAGGAGGTCCGAGGGTACCTGACCGCCTCACCCGAGGGGGTCAGGTGTTGGTCCGCTTCGGAGGACGGCGTCGAGGGACACCGCGGACTGGTGACCGAGCCTCTGGTACGTATCATCGGCGAACGTTACGAGCGGGGCGGTGAACCACTGGTGGTGGCCTGCGGGCCCGAGGCCATGCTCTCGGCCGTCCGGGACATCTGTCTCGAACAGAGGGTGGAGTGCTGGGTACTCCTCGAGGCGCTCATGGCCTGTGGAACCGGGCTTTGTCAAGGTTGCGCCGTTCCGGCGGCGGATGACGGTTACCGGCTGGTATGTCAGGACGGCCCTCTATTCAACACCGAGGAGCTCGCCTGGCCCCTCCCTCTTGCCCCCAGGCCCCTCAGGTTGGAGGTCGAGTCCACCCCGCCGACGCCGGAGGATTCCCTGCGGACGAGGCTCGGCCCCCTGACGCTTACCACACCGATCCTCGTCGCCTCGGGCACCGCCGGCTACGGCCCCGAGCTTGACCGTCTCGGCGGCCTGGATGACGTGGGGGCGATCGTCACCAAGACGATCACGCTTGAACCCCGGACTGGCAACCCTCCACCGCGGATCGTTGAGACGCCGGCCGGGATGCTCAACTCCATCGGTCTGGCCAACGTCGGCCTGGAGCGTTTCCTGGCCGAGGTGCTGCCCGAGGTCCTCGGGCTGGGCCTACCGGTGATCGTCAAC
>DAOVLG010000092.1 GCA_030631385.1 Candidatus Coatesiibacteriota bacterium
AGTTGGGCGTAGGTGATCGTGATCCCCCGCCGCTCGGCCTCCTGGACCAGCACGCGGTTCGCCACCAGACGGGCGAAAACCTGCTGGGTCAGGATCTCGAGCTCCTCGGTTGAGGGGCGCGTGCCGGCCTGGGCCAGGTAGTTCTGCACCGTCCCGCGGATCTCCGAGTCCAGGATGGCCTCCTCGTTGACCACGACGGCGATGCGGTCCAACACCTCGGCGGTGGATACCGCGACGACGAAGAACAGGATTACGACCAGGGGTATGCGCATACTAATCGCCGGTCTCCCCAGGTTCGGCGCGCCAGATGGTCTCCAAAGACTTGGCCCACAGGCCGTCAAGCCACCTCTCGCGCTCGGTGTTGGATTTCTCCTCGAAGATGATGTCGTGGATCAGGTTCCGCACCTCGGCCAGGGGGGGCACCGTCTCCTCGCCGGGCTCCTCGCGTACCAGCAGGATATGGACGCCGTAATCGCTCACCACCGGCCCGCCGATCTCACCGATCTCCAAATCCTCCAGGGCCCGGGTGAGGGTCCGGGGCAGGTCCTCGGGGCTCTGCATCTCGACCAACCCTCCCACGGCCCCCTCGGGCGCGATCGAGAAAGATTTTGCCAGCTCCTCGAAATCCTCCCCCTCCTCGAGTCGCCGGAGGACCTCTTCGGCGCTTCCGGTGTCCGGGGTCACGATCTGGTAGAAGACGATCGGCCGGCGGCTGAGCTCGTCGGCGTGCTCCCGGTAGTACGACGTGATCTCCGGTTCGGTGACCCCGATCCTGCCGAGGACCTCCTGTCCGACCACGGCCTCGTAGATGAGGTCCTCACGCACCTTGTCGGTGAGCTTCTGCTCCCGCATCCTGGCCGCGGGGCCTCCGGCCAGGATCACCTCGTCGTTGGCCGCCAGGGCTTGGTAGAGCCGTTCCACCTTCTCCTCGGGCACGGTGATTCCCAGATCGAGGGCCTCCCGGAGGACCAGGCGGCGCTGGATCAGCCGGTCCACCACCTCCGCGGGGATCGTGGTGCCCGGATCGGCCCCCATCAGTTCCCAGGCCTCGTCCCGGGTGATCCGCTCCCCCTGGACGATGGCGATCAGGTCCTCGTCGTCCTCCCCCCCGCCGCAGCCGGCCAGGATGGAACCGATGACGATCAGAATCGTGAGCGGGCGCAGCAAGCTATGCCTCCGGTACGGTTCGCGACGCCTCCAGGAGGGCGTCGAAGAGCTCTTCAATCAGATCCTCGTCGTAGACCACGGTGTAGCTCCCCTTGAGTTCCTGTAGGAACTCGTCGAAGAGCTCGGGCTGGGCCTCGCCCATCAGCTCGTCCACCAGGAAGCTGTAGAGGGTGGGATCGTTCTCCAGGGTGCGATTCATCGGGGGCAGGACGTCTACGACGTAGAGGATACCGTACCCCGTCACCGTGTCGCGCTCGGCCTCGATGACCGGGCTCAGCCACCCCTTGTCGTGCTCGAAACCGGGCAGTTGATAGGCGTCCGCCCCACCGATCTCCACGGTGCGGTGGATACTGGCCGTCTCCTTGTCCACCGATTCCTCCCCGATGATGAGCCTCATAAGTTCCTCGGGGTTGCGGGTGAGCGGTTCGCCCTCTCCCCGGGTTTCGATCTCGACCAGACCCTTAATCGGCTCGGCCTGGGGATCGAAGTTGGACTCGTCGGCCAGGAGCTCGCGCAGCTCCTCGGCCCTGGTTCGGTCGGTAAGAACGGCGAGGTAGTAAGCCATCTTCTGGTCGTAGACGAAGCGGTCTTTGGTCTCTGAGTACCGGCGGCGAACCTCCTCCTCGGTGGGCCGGGGCTGGGTGGCGAGGAAGCGTTCCTGACGGAAAAGGGAGACCGCGATCTCGTCCCGCTTCCGGGCGATCTTGGACGCGAGGGGCTCCTGTGCATCCAGGCCCAGCTCCTCGGCCTCGGCCAGGGCCAGTTGCTGGTCCACGCTCACGTCCACCAAGCGCTGGAGTAGCTCTCGGCGGGATTCGGGCCGCAGGATGCGCGTGTCGTCAATCGCGAGCCAGAGGAGGATGTTCTGGGTGCAGTACCTCAGGGGGACGGCCCCACCGTTCACCTTTACCAGGAAATCATTCTTGTGCCCGTCGAAGAAGGGGGAGATGGCCTCGAGCAAAAGAGTGCGTCGCTGCGCCGATTGGCTGGCGATCTCCCGGGCGAGGGGGGTGGGCTCGGCCATGGTGGAACCCAGGCCGATCAGGTCCTCGGGTTCGATGGAGAGCAAGTACTCGCGGCTCGCGATCAGCCCCTGATCCGTGGACCTCTGGTAGACATCCCCCAGAAGGGCGTCGAGTTCATCAATGAGGTCCTGGTTGACCTCGACCGTCGCCCTGGCGCGGAGTTTTACCAGATGCTCCTCCCACACATTCCGGGTCCGCTCCAGGAGAATCTCCTGGTGCAGGCGGGGGCGGACCTGATCGCCCTCGGTGACGACGAAGTCCTCGGGGGAGGCGCCCCCTCGGTTGAGGAAGATGTAGTAGACCCACTCGTTGTGGAGGTCATGGAAGACCGGCGGGGAGAACTGACCCGCCTCGAGATCGAAGATGACCTGGTTGCGGTGGGAGGGGCTCCACTGGAGCGGTGGCTCGTTGACCCCTCCCGCCTTGGCCAGAAAAACGTCGCTGGGGCCCTTCATGTAAAAGGTTTGCCGGGCCACCGTGGCGAAATCCTCCCCGGCCAACAGACGCTCGTGGGCCTGCCGAGCCTCGGCCTGGCTGGCGAACTGGATCAGGCTGATGTAGACACCTTCCCGGCCGAACCGCTCCACCCAGGTGTTGAGCTCCCGCTCGGTAACGGTGACGTCGGCCGTCACCCGCCGCTGCAGGGCGGTAATCAGGCGGTTCCGGTGCCAGATGTCGAACTCGGCCACCGCCATGGGGTTCTCGTAGTAACCCGCCTCCCGCGCCGCCGTCTCCAAAAGCGTCTTGTTGGCGAAGGCGATCAGGTAGTCGCGGGCGTCGGAGTAGTTCGAGATGATCGGCCGGGTGACCGGGTCCAGGTGGGCGTAGTAATCGGCCAGCTCGCCGATGGTGTAGGAGCTCATCCCGACGGTGAGGATGGTCTCCCCCTCGGCGCTGCACCCCGCCAAAATGGCCGCAACAACGGCTAGGGTGAGAAGGTGGATCAATCGGGACCGCATTTTGTATACACCCCCGTCGTAAACGGGTTAAGTGGAATCTTTCCACGGACTTAGTTGGGACCTTTTATAACACTTAAACCTTGGGCTGTCAACGAAGGGGAGACGGTTCACCCGTGAGGGGCGGATGTGTTAAACTAGAAGAGTCCCAGTAAGTTGGTTTACCCAAAACAGGTCGAGCGGAACACCGATGACCAAAGCGATCCTGGACATCGGCCGCCGGGAGGTCCTCTCCCGGCTGCCGGGGCTGAAACAGAGGCTCGCGGGCGCCAGTGACGCCGAGGAGGGCCGGAGACTATTCCACGGGATGCTGGACGACCTCGAGCCCAGGCGCGCATCCCTCCGCTTCCTCCACGCCAGGCGCGCCCTTGAAACAATCACCGGCCGGTGGGCCGAGGAGCTGACCGGTGTCCGGGTGATGGATGCCCTGATCGAGCTGGCGAAGGGGCGTGTCGAGGGTGTCGCCGCCTGCTTCCTCTACGAACTGGACGGCCTCCTGAGCGCGCTTACCGAACCCGATGATTCCCAGAGGCGGTTGGGCGAGGGCCAGGCCGCCGATTTCATCATCCGGTATCCCGCGGGCACCGAACGCGACGTGTACCGCTGTCGGCACAAGAACCGCGTCCGCATCCTCAATAAGCTCGGCGGCTCGCCAAGCCAGTGGGACGACTGGATCTGGCAGACCCGCAACACCGTGCGCGAACGGGGACTCCTGTCCGAGCTCGTCAACCTCTCCGACGAGGAGACGGCCGGCCTGGAGGCGGCGGAGACCTCCGGGATAAGGTGGTCCGTCACTCCGTACTACCTCTCCCTCTTCGACGAGGAATCCGGCGGACTCTACGATCAGGCCCTGCGCAACCGCGTCCTGCCCCCGGTCGTCGGGGCCGGGGGGATTGACGAAGGTGTGGAACCCGGCGGCGCCCCCCTTCTCGTCGAACCTCTGAGCCCCTTCAGCGCCCTGGTCAAGCCCTGCCTGGCCTCCCCCCAGTACTCCTGCTACGAGCCCCCCCCGTCCGAGCTGGACGTCACCGATTCCAAGCTGCGCTCCGCCCTGGAATGGTTCGGCGATAACCCGGAGGTGTGCGAGGCCGTGATCGGCGGCGGGGACGTCCTGTGCCTGACCGATTCCAAGATTGAGGGCATCTTGGCCGGGCTCTCCCGCTACAAGCACCTCCGGCGCATCCTCATCCGCTCCAACTTCCCGGTGGTGATGCCCCAGCGCTTCACCACCCTTCTGACCAAGATCGCATCCCGCTTCGCCAAGCCGGCCCAACTCGAGATTGCTCTGGTCACCCGCTTCTGCCACCCCTACGAGGTCACCCCCGAGGCGGTGACGGTGGTCGCCCGGCTGCGGCAGGCCGGGGTCACCGTGTACAACGAGGCGCTTTACACCCCGGACAACCTGCGGCGCTTCGAGTTCGCCGCGCTCAGGCGTGCGCTCCGGACGGCTCAGATAGAGACCTCCTGCAACCGGCTGGAGATGGGCGGGAAACGCCGGGGGGTGCCCCTGGCCCGGGTGCTCCAGGAGTACCATGAGGAGGCTTCCCTTTTCCCCCTCCACGATAGTGTCCAGATGCCGGTGGTGGAAACGGCGGAGGGGGACACCTTACCGCTCTGGAGCTCTCGGGAGCTGGTCTCGATCCGCCCCGACGACGGCCGGCGGGTCTACCTCTTCCAGACCGGCGGGGGAACCGTCCTGGATACGGACTCTCCTCTCTTGGATTTCCTCGAACAGATGCGCAACCGCGGCGAGGACCCCGAGGACTACGCCAGCCTCCGGCAGTATATTTAGGGTATCTCCGGGTTTACGATTTCCCCGGTCGTCGGTTTTTTCCGTCCGCAACGCCGCCGATGCTGGGCGCCCTCGGGGGGATGGCGGAGCTCCTGGGCAAGGGCAAGGGTTAGCGACAGGGCGCTATTACCCGATACTACGATATCCCTTTCAACACACCCATACAAGGAGAGGACATGCGGAAACTTATAGCCACCGCCGTTTTGGTACTGGTCGGCGCGAGCTTCGGCCAGTTCGGCCTCGGCGGCGGAACCGTTGACACCAGCGCCTACGATGCCACCATCTTAAAGACGGAGCAGATTAAGGCCGAGATGGAGAAGCTCACCTACCAGGTGGATCAGGCCCGCGACTTCCTCGTCGTGCTCTTCGGGGACCACGGCATGCCCGATCCCTTCGAGGAGGACGACACCTCCGACGTGGAGGGCGGGACCCTCAAGGGCGCCCTCTCCGCCGCTGAGGAGGCCGAGGCCAACGAGCACCTGGGTGATTTCACCGACCTGCCCGAGACCATCGAAAACTTGCTGAAAAGGGTCGGCGAGCTCCTGCCCACGGTGGTCGAGAACATCAAGCAGATTGGCCAGGACATCGCCGACAACCCCGCCCAGGCGACCACCCTACAGGAGACCCAGGAGAAGCTGAACGAAGCGCAGACGAACCTCCAGGAGGCGCTGGACATGCTCCCGCCGGTCAAGGCCGACGTGGAGACCATTAGCGCCATCCTGCAGGCGATCCTGTAGAGCAATCGCAATTTGTCCGCGAAAAAGGGGCCATTTCAGGCCCTTTTTAAAATTGCAGGTTAAGGTTAGATCAGTCGTTGATCGCTACACCCCCGCCGCTGACCCAATATGTCAGTCCTCCACCCTATGATGGAAGGAGAGGTGAGAGGGTAAATGGAGAATATCAACGACGACGGCGTCTTCTTCGATTTGTAGTCCAGAATTCACGGGCTTGCTTATCGGCACTAACACCTCTATCGGCACTTAAGCCCTTTAACAACCTTCGCAGCCACCTACGCCGTGATTCTGATTTCCTTGGACGTGGACGTTTGGTATTAAGAGGATTGCCCTTACGTTCTCTATATGACTTTTTGAAGCTGGCTACGATGGCATCGAAGTAATAATCCTTTTTCACTCGGCGTACCTTAATCGCACGATCACCTTTAGGGCTCGTTTGAACCTCAAACTCCACATATTCCCCCTTAACGAGTTCCTTAGGTGTGTCCTCCACATCTGAGCAGTGAACATAGATGTCGCGGTAGCTATTAGGCAGCGAAATAAAACCATACCCCTCTACACAGTCGAACCGTACGACTGTACCAAGGATGCGTTTCTTGGACTCTTCAGTATCCATTAATAACTTTCCTCAATTAAAGAGCTTCCATCCCCGCATGATGTATCTCTCTTACCCACTCCCTCAGCTCAAGTGGTTCCTTTATCCTCACTTCACCCCCGAAACCAGCCAGCCAACGCGCCAGGTGCAGCGACGGCGCCACCCTCAACCTCAAAATTACTCCACCGCCTTTCAGCTTGTCAAACCTCTGGGTCTCGCTCCGTCCGCGTTATTCACCAAGACAAGGGATTTCAACCCTTGTGAATGTGGGCAAGAGGATGGGCGCCTCTTGTCTTGACGTAGGTACCGACCTTTTATCCCCTCGCCCCTCTGGGGAGGGGCAGTCGCCCACGGGTTAGGGTGAGGGGCAACGTAGAATCAACTTCAACCAAGCGCTGAATTACCTCAAGGGTATACTTCACACAGGTTCACGAACGCGTAATGACCCCTTTAATTTTTTACTAATAAATTCGTGATTGAATTGGTTCTATTATTCGTATTAGAATACAAGCCTTACAGAAGAATTTGGAGTTGAAAAAACACAAAATTCGACCTAGTATATCGGCGGTTTACACCGGTCATGTCACCTCTACGGCATGGGAGG
>DAOVLG010000170.1 GCA_030631385.1 Candidatus Coatesiibacteriota bacterium
CGGAATAAGCCGGGCCGCCCAAAAGAACGATGAAGGCCACGTCGGGGAAGTCGGCGGCCACCATGCCGGCGATGATCGAGCCCTCACTGTGGCCGCCAAGGCCGATTTTTCCCCGATCAATCTCCGGGCGGGTCTTGAGGTAATCCATCTGACCCCTGACGTCGCCGGCCAGATCAAAGGTGGTGGGGTTGGTATCTCCTCCCGTCGAGCCGCCCGTCCCGCGGTCGTCGCAGCGCAGTACCGCCAGGCCCTGACGGGTGAGGTGGTCGGCGATAACCTTGAAAATCTTAAAGCCGAAAACCTCCTCGTCCCGGGTCTGGGCGCCCGAGCCGGTGATGAGGATCACCGCCGGATGAGGGCCTTCGGTCGGTGGCTTCGAAAGGGTGCCGGCCAGGGTGAGCCCCTCCAATTCGATGGACACCTCCTCGGTGTCGTAGGGAAGCTCCTCGGGCTCTTTCTCCACGAAGGGTTCAAGGTGAAAATCACCAGTCATCCCCGACTGGGTGAAGGTTCCGGTTATCTTCCCCTCCTCGAGCACGCCGTCGTAGGTCGCCAGTCCGGCGGGCGAGTCGAGTTCAAAGTAGACCTTCTCCCCGTCGAAGGCGACGTTCTGAAGGGCGAGGTCGTAGGCTCCCTGGATGGGGATGTCCATCGTCGCCGTGAGCTCGCCGTCCACGGTGGCGAAGGTCACCGTCATCCCCAACTCCATGCCCATTATGGACACCGAGCCCTCCCAGAGCCCGTCGATAGTCACCTCCTCCTCCGCACAGCCTAGGATAATAAGCAGAGAGACCGAAAGCGCCAATGCAAACGGAATCCGTTTCAAGAAATGCTCCTTTTGTCGAGTTTTTTAGTATGTAATTGACTTTACGATTGTCGGAGTATACCCCTCATGGTTATACAAGTAAAGATCGCTCCAGTGATTACCGTTAAAACGGGTGGTTAATGAGGGCGCTCTGATTGCTGCCGCCCTACGGATGGTTCGGATCGAATAACCGTAGGCGTAAATGGTTTAATTCAGCGGCCCGCAGAGGGATCGCCCTATGAAGAGCATGCATGTAACACACTGTATGGCGGGGTCTCCGCCCCTGATACCTATCAACGAGGTAATTACTTATACAAACTTTGATACAGCCTGAAGAAGTATACGTCGTCTGCTACCTCTCCAGCTCCTTGGTCAGGGCCTTGATGCGGTCGCGCAGGGCGGACGCCTTCTCGAACTCCAGGCTCTCCGCCGCGACCAGCATCTCCTGCTCCATCTGACGTATCTGTTCCAAGGCATCCAGCTCGGCCAGGGCCCTCTCCATCCTTTCGGCTTCCCTGGTGTGCTCGTCTCTGGCGGTTCGGGCGTCGGCGACGCTGGTTCCGGCGTGAACCGCCTCGACGGTTTTGATCACCGTTTTAGGGATGATGCCGTGTTCGGCGTTGTAGGCCTCCTGAAGGTCTCGGCGGCGGTCGGTCTCCCCGATGGCCTCCCGCATGGCCCGGCTGAGTTTGGCGTCGCGGGAGTACATGACGACGCGGCCCTTGACGTTCCGGGCGCAACGGCCGGTGGTCTGGATCAGGCTGCGCGCGTTCCGTAAGAATCCCTCTTTATCGGCGTCCAGGATCGCCACCAGCGAGACCTCGGGAAGGTCCAGTCCCTCGCGCAACAGGTTTATCCCGACCAGGACGTCGAACTCGCCCAGTCTCAGGCCTCGGATAATCTCCACCCGCTCGATGGTGTTGATCTCCGAGTGCAGATACCGCGAGCTGATGCCGGCCTCGGAGAGGTACTCGGCTAAATCCTCGGCCATGCGCTTGGTCATGCAGGTCACCAGGGTCCGGTGGCCCATTTCTATCCGCTCCCGGATCTGCCCCATGAGATCGTCAATCTGCCCCTCGGAGGGGCGCACGATCACCTCGGGGTCCACCAACCCGGTGGGACGGATGATCTGCTCGACGATGAGTCCGTCTTCGGCGGCCTGTTCGATCTCGTAGGTACTCGGTGTCGCCGAGGTATAGATCACCTGATTCACCAGGCTCTCGAACTCCTCGAACTTAAGGGGCCGGTTGTCCAGGGCCGAGGGCAGGCGGAAGCCGTGCTCCACCAGGGTGCTCTTGCGCGAGTAATCGCCGTTGTACATCCCGTGGAGCTGGGGGATGGCCACGTGGCTCTCATCAATGATCAACAGCCAGTCCCTGGGGAAGAAGTCTATCAGCACGCTGGGGCGGCTGCCGGGCTCGCGGCCGGTGAGGTGGCGGGAGTAGTTCTCGATCCCGATGCAGTAGCCCACCTCGCGCAGCATGTCCAGGTCGTAGCGGGTGCGGCTCTCCAGGCGTTGGGCCTCGACCAGTTTGTTCTCGCCCAACAGGACTCCGAGCCTCTCCTCCAGCTCCCCTTCGATGGATCGGATCGCCCTCTCCACGCGCCAGGTCTGGCTGACGAAATGCCGGGCCGGGAAGATGGTCATCGTTGCCAGCTCGTTGATCCGCTTCCCGGTCAGGGGGTCAATGACCGACAATCGGTCTATTTCGTCGCCGAAGAACTCGGCCCGAAGGCCCGTATCGCCGTAGGCGGGGTAGATGTCCACGATGTCGCCGGCCACGCGGAAATGTCCCCGGCTGAAGTCTATGTCGTTACGTGTGTACTGGATGTCAACCAGCTTTTCCAGGAGTTCGTCCCGCTCCAGGTGGTCGTGACGGAAGAGCTTGACCGACATCGCCTCGTAGTCCTCGGGGGTGCCGATGCCGTAGATGCAGCTCACGCTGGCCACGATGAGCACGTCCCTACGGCTTAGGAGCGAAGCCGTGGCCGAGAGACGCAGCTTGTCTATCTGCTCGTTGATCGAGGAGTCCTTCTCGATGTAGGTGTCCGTGGAGGGGATGTAGGCCTCGGGTTGGTAGTAATCGTAGTAGCTGACGAAGTACTCCACGGAGTTGTACGGAAAGAGAGACTTGAATTCCGAGTAGAGCTGGGCCGCCAGGGTCTTGTTGGGGCTGATGACCAGGGTTGGACGGCCGATCCGCGCAACCACGTTGGCCACGGTGAAGGTCTTGCCCGAGCCGGTCACGCCCAGCAGAACGTTGTGTTTGTTACCCTCCCCGATGCTCCCGATGAGCTCCTCGATCGCCCCGGGCTGGTCGCCCTTGGGTAGGTAGTCGGTGACTAGCTGGAACTCGGCCAAGGTAACCTCTGGTACGTATGTTGCTAATATTCAATCAGTGAAAACTAACAACACGGTCGTTTGTTGTCAAGTAATGTAGACAATAGTTGACACCATGATATGATCTTATATATTATGCAATTTGTGTGTCTAATATGCTGTATCATATTGACATAGTTCCACTTCAGCCACTTATGTTATGAAAAATACTCTTATATGTCCCCGCTGCGGTAACATCAAATTGTACCGCGTGCGTAGAAACAAGCTCATGTGCAGCTCGTGCCGGTACGAGTGGAGGCCGGATCGGCTTCCATTGAGGTTACGCAACGACCAGTGGGAAACGATTCTAAGGCATTTTATCGCCGATCATTGCAGCAACCGCATCTCCCGCGAAACCCACATTGAGAGGCGTCGCATACTACGGGCTTTGCTCGTTCTCCGCCGTGTGATTGCAAACGACCTCGTCTCGTGCCTTGACGGTTGTATAATAGATATCCTGGATGGCTTATCAGAGGCTTATCCTTTAGAAGAAACACGCCGAAGGCCACTCTATGTGTTTTTATGTCAGCGGAAGGAGATATACGCGACGGCGGTGCCCGAGGAGGGGAGGTCGAGGTTGGTAGAGGAGCTGATGGGGAGTAAGGTCTGCTTTTCGGTGGCGCAATGGAGAGAGGGTGTGGACGTGAAAACCCGGAGATACACCCACCGGGTGCACCAGTTTGAGAATGAAGGTCAGATTGACCTGGTAAACAGGTTCTGGAAGTACCTGTGGGGAAGCCTCATCGGCCGGGGCGGCATCCGTTACCGCCGTCTTCCCCTGTACCTCGCCGAGTACGCCTGGAAGTTCAACCACCGAAATACGTCGAAGGTAAGGCAGCGTAAACTACTTTTAGATCTCTTGAGTTATTAAATCAGTTGAGATGAATTGGTGGACTTTTTCGGGTAGTAATTATTGGTACTCACCAAAAAGTCAAGGTTGGATGCCTTGGCTTTTCGTATCTTGACACGTTCAAACGGCCCGCCTAGAATCTCCGGGTATGAAAAGTCGAACCTCCATTACGTTCCTCGTTTTTCTTGGTTTCGGCAGCCTCTTCGTCGGATTGCTGGTCGGTCCGGGACTCGGCCTCGGTGACCTGCCCGAGCTCCTCTCGGGTTCCGACCGTCTCCTGGTGGGCATCTTCAGCCTGCGTCTGGGTCGGACCCTCCTGGCCCTGGTTGTGGGGACGGCCCTGGGCATGGCCGGGACGGCGTTACAGGGGCTGACTCGCAACCCCCTCGCCGATCCCTTCCTCACCGGGGTGAGCGCCGGGGCCGGCACGGGGGTCGCCCTGGCGGTGCTTTTGGGAATAGGCGCAGCCTCCGTTTTAGGCTACCTCGGCCGACAGGCGTTCGCCTTCGTCGGCGGCCTCGGTGCGGCGTTGGTGGTCTGGGGTCTGGCCGGTCGGGGAAGGGTTTCGCGAACGGGGTTGATCGTGACGGGCGTGGTGGTTAACGCCACCTTGAGCGGCGTGATCCTGGTAATTTTGGCCTGGCTGCCGGTTTTCAGTCAAGGGGCCGTGCTGGCTTGGCTCATGGGCGACCTCTCGACGCCCTACATCGAGTGGTGGCCGCTTCTGATCTCGGGCCTTCTCACCGTGGTGGTCGGGGTTTATCTGGTTTACCGAGCCCCGGCTCTGGATGCCCTGGCTCTGGGCGAGGTACAGGCTCACGCTTTGGGCGTCGAGTTGAGAGGAACCCGGCTTGGTATCCTTCTGGCCGCCTCCCTCGTCACTGCGGCGGCGACGGCGCTGGCCGGCATCGTCCCCTTCGTGGGTCTGGTGGCTCCCCACCTCGTCCGGGTTACCGCGGGACCCTCGCACCGGCGTCTTTTCCCGCTGGCGGCTCTGGTGGGAGCTGTGCTAGTATTAACGGCGGACAACCTGGTGCGGCTCGCCCTTATCTACCTCAGCCTACCGTCTCTGCCCCTGGGGGCGGCCCTGGCCCTGGCCGGCGGACCCTACTTCTTCCACATCTACCG
>DAOVLG010000342.1 GCA_030631385.1 Candidatus Coatesiibacteriota bacterium
GGTCGGCCAGGGCCACCTGATCGGTGAGCCGAAGCTCCCCCCGGGGGCCGATGAGCACGAGGGGGCCTTGGAGCTTCACCGCGCCGCCGGGCGACACCTCGTGAGCCACCCCCAGGCGGGCCAGGTCCGAAAGCGAGAGCTCGACGACTGTCATCTCGCGCACCGGTCCCAGGATGCGCAGCGGAAGCGAGGCCTTGGGACCGACCAGGCTCAGCGTCTCCTCGGCCGCAAACTGGCCGGTCTGGCTGAGGTCGCGCAGCCTGGTGAGCCGGTGGCCCCCGCCGAAGAGGAGTTCGAGATTTTCCTCGCTGATGTGCAGATGGCGGCCGCTGACGCCCACGGGGATGCGCCGGGGATCGGCGTCCGAGGCGGCGGAGGGCCGCGCCGGACCGGTCGGGTTCGGCTCGATCCGAACGGGGGATGTGGACGGCTCAACCGATGTCGGCTCCGCCCGTGCGCGGCGCGTTGCGAGCTCCCGGCGCACCGCCTCGGTCACCCGCCGGACGGTGTCTTTTGAATCCTCCGACATGGGTTACTAGCCTTCGGGGAGGATCATCTCCACGTTTTCGTGGGGTCTGGGGATGACGTGGACGCTGATGAGTTCGCCGACGCGGGCTGCGGCGGCTGCGCCGGCGTCGGTGGCGGCCTTCACCGCACCCACTTCGCCGCGCACCATCACCGTCACGTAGCCCCCGCCGATCTTCTCCTTGCCGATCAGCCGGACGTTGGCGGCCTTGACCATGGCGTCGGCGGCCTCGATCGCCCCCACCAGACCCTTGGTCTCGATCATGCCGAGGGCGATCTCCTGTAGGTTCTGAGCCAATGCGCCTCCTATGCGGGAAATGTATCAGTTCGTGACAATCAGGGATTCGTCATCACCAGCGGCGCGGTCTGCGTCCCCGGCATGTCGGTGAGCTGGTAGAGCTCCAGAGTGTCCGTGTTCAGGGCGTAGATGTCGTAGTCGCCGTCGCGGTCGGAGGCGAAGAGGCACCAGAGTGCGCCGCTGGAACCCGTGTAGAGTTCGGGATACTTGTCCTCGGCCGGCGACTCGGTCAGCCGCTCGGGCTCCCCAACCGTCAACCGGATTTCTTCGAGATTGCCGCTGAGGTCTCCGTGGAAGGTGAGCCCGCAGAGGTACAGGTCCCGCTTAGCGCCCTCGACCAGGCCGTGGAAGGCGAGGCGGACCGTGTCGCCGTCCTCCGGTTCGCCGGAAGAGTGTTGAACCGGTATGTCGGGGCAGAGGGCCAGGCCGGGGAACTCGAAGAGCTGTTCGGCCTTTACAACCTCACCCCCCGGTCCGAGCACGGCGTAGTACAGTTGGAAATCGCCGTCGTTGTGCCCTTGGAAGACGAGGATCGTCGGACCGTCCCCCGCCGGGGCGGCGTAGAGAATGGCGGGCTCGGTCTCGTCGCCGCAGCCCGGGTCCAGTCGCATCATCCCGGTGGATTCGCTCCAGAGGGCCAGGTCGTAGCGGCCCTCCTCGATCTCCGTGGAGAAGATAATCAGGTTGTTGCCGAAGACACAGGGGTGCAGGTCCCGCATCGGTCCGCCGAAGGTGAGAGGCTCTACCTCGTCGGACTTGCGTACGTAGATGTCTTCGGGTCCGTCCTCGCCGGGCCCCTCGTGGACCAGCAGGCCGGAGTTACCCGCGGCGGAGCGGCCGATGATCCCCGTGGGGGAAATTTTACCTTCCGGGACCGAGATCGTGTAGAGCTCGACGCCCTCCTCGGTCTTGGTCTGGAAGTAGATCTCCACCTCGTCGGGGAATGTTTCTAAAAACACCTCCAGGCCGCCGGTCACGGCCAGCTCCGCCGCGCCGGAGGTGCTCATGGTGAACAATAAGGCCGTGATGATCAGTGTACGCAGGTTTATCCTCGGCATCGGTTAGTACCCCAGCTCGTCCAGGGCTTTACTTACGGCCAAGGCGATTTCGTCCTCGGTGGGTTCGGTACCCCTCGCCGGTTCGGGGAGCCCCTCGCGATCGTAGGCCAGGCGCTTGATGTTCACCAGGTGCCGGGCGGTGACGTTGTCGCCGGTCATGGAACCGCCCCAGGCCCCGGGTCCCAGCGTCAGCGAGGGCTCGAGGTTGGTGGTGTAGCCGATGGCGCCCAGGGCGGTGCAGGTGTTGACCAGCACCCGGCAGACCGGTTTCTCGCGGGCGAAGGCCTCGATGACCTCGGTGTTGCGGGCGTGGATGGATATGGTGTGGCCCATACCGCCGTACTTTATCAGTTCGATGCAGCGTTCGCAGCCGGCCCGCCAGCCGTCGGCGGTGTAAAACGCCAGGACCGGGCAGAGTTTCTCCGCCGACAGGGGGTGCTCGGGTCCCACCCCGTCCAGCTCGGCGAGGAGGACCCGAATTTTCTCCGGTACGCTGAAGCCCGCCTCGTTGGCGATCCACCCGGCGGTCATCCCCACGGCTTTAGCGTTGAATCCGCCCGAGGGGAAGAGGAGGTTTGAAACCTTTCCCCTTTCCTCCGGGTTGAGGAAGTAGCCGCCCCGGACGATGCACTCGTTTTTTACCTCTTCCGCCACGGGTGTATCGGCCACGAAGGACTGTTCGCAGGAGCAGACGACGCCGTTGTCGAAGGTCGTTCCGCGGAAGGTCTGGCGGACGGCGTTTTCCACGTCGGCGGAGCGGTCCACGTAGACCGGAACGTTGCCCGGACCCACGCCGTAGGCCGGCTTGCCGGACGAGTAGGCCGCCCGCACCAGGCCCA